>JACGMN010000015.1 GCA_014061035.1 Candidatus Methanophagales archaeon
ATCAAGCCCGTTGGTGGGCATGCACCCTTTCAATCGAAAATACATGGAATCAAAGACGAACATACATTTGATAAGCCAGAATTTGGGGAGATGTTTCCAGAAATACAAAAATACAAAATATCTTCAATTATCCTTTGATAGCGCATAGTTTATTTGACAAACAGGTGTTAAATGCACTTTCAAACAACTTTGATTTGGGATTGCGCTTTGAATATATCGACTCAAGTTCAATAGCCAAAGAAAAATTGCCTGATCTAAAAAACTTCAAATTAAAAACAGTGGTTAAGCATTTTGGACTTTCAGCATTTAGACACCATGATGCCACAGAGGATGCGATAGCTTGTGCAAAAATCTTCCTCAAACTTCGCGAACATGGGGAAGAAGAAACCTTGCAAACCTTGGGAGATGAAAGCGCAGAATTCAAGGGAATGGTTATGAGTATCCTTGCCGATGATGAAGTGAATTATAAAGAGGCTTATGAGCTTCTTTATTGGCTTGAGGATCATGTTAAAGTTGCAAAGAAGCATCCAAATATCTATTTAAAAACGAAAGAAGTCCTTGATGACGATCATCTTGATAGATATGAAGCAAAAGAGATGAAAGCTATATTGAATAATGTTCTAAGGAATATAGAGTAAATTTAGAAGACAGAACAAGGGCATTCACGCTGATCCCAAAAGCTTGGCGTCTTTTGGTCCATGTGATGCCCGCCGTTATACTTCATTTGTATTTATAATTTATTTAGTATTTTTTATTAGTATTTTTTATCACAGCCCTACCACTTCCTTAAGATGGAACTGGTATTTCCCCAATTTACCGCCATAGTTACCTGCCGTTATCTTCACTACACCAGGTACTTTCACCGCCGCTTTTATTCCTGCACGCATAGCTTCTTTAACCGCATCTTCACTGACGCCATTTATTACTATCTCAAGGACGCCATTTACATCCTCGGGAAGATCAGAATCTTCTATCTTAGCCTTCAACGTTGGGCAGTATTTCTCATTCACCGTAGCCTTCATAAACTTGTATTTCTGAGAGCCGGGTTTCGAGCCTGATGCGACAACACCACCCGTAAAGGGAGTTATTGCACCATCTACCTCTCTTATAGCGGAGACCGCATTCTCAGCAGCGGTCAATGCCGCCATCTGGTCATTCGCAAGTATAAAGAAATTCCCGCCCGCGACACCCTCTTTTGCTCCAAAATTCTGCTCTATCACGAATTCGCCACTCATCACCGGGATAACCGCCACCGCTCTACCACCGATCTCACCTTCAGATTCGAACCCGTCACCGAAGAATTTCAGCTTGAAGCCGGTATTAAACTCTTTCCTGGTCTCTTCTGCAGTCATCGCGTTAAAAACCGCTGTCGTCGGGCAGGTAAGCACGCACTGTCCTATCCGCGCAAGCAATTGCTCATCCAATGCCTTATACCCGAACGTGCAGATGAGTATAGAGACGCCTGGTCTACCGTCCGGAGTCTCTTCCGGTAGTACTATTCTATCTATGCCCACCTCAGCAGGGCACATTATTACAGACGTACCAAAACCTGCCATCTCTTTCGCCGCTTCCATCGCCCATCTCTCGTTCACCGCCGTTATCAAGACGCGCGCAACCTTTATCGGGAACGCTTCAGCAAATGTATCTTCTATATCTACTCCTTCAAAATCCATTTTTTTCACCTCAGTACAAGAAGATTGGTACGAGAGACTTAAAGGTTTTCGCTTTTTTTTTATCAGTTCTTGCGAATAGTCTGCAATGAACTGCAGCTTCTGCTTTGCCTCTGAATCTTCTGACCCTATTCCTGCAATACAGCTCCGCGCAGCTCTTATGAACTCTTCAGAAAGCCGGACCGCGTAATCAATAGAACCAGATTCGACCATAATTCTTCTCACCTTATCAATATCAATATCGAGACTATTTGGTCTGCGCTCTCTAAACAGAATCTCTTTGATATAATCCCTTTCCGCATCTTTTGTGTGCTCCAGTGCGTGAATGATAAGAAGAGTTCTTTCAGCATTTGTGATGTCCAGTCCGACAGGTTTTCCGGTCTTCTCTGTATCACTGCAGAGATCTATAATGTCATCCTGAATCTGAAAAGCGATCCCTAAATTTTTACCGTAATTACGCAGGTTCTCTATCTCTGCTTTGGTTCCGCCGCCGAGCACGGCACCAGCTTCTGCGCTAGCTCTAAAGGTGGCTGCGGTCTTCAACTCCGCTATCTCCATGTAAGATTGCTCTGCTACCTCCTGTGAATTTCGTAACCTGAACTCAAGATACTCGCCAAAAGCTATATCAGAGACCGCGTTCGATACTAATCTCACAACTTCCGGCACTTCGCATCGTGCAAGCATCTCGCAAGAAAGCCCGAACAAGAGATCCCCTATGATTACCGCCTTCTTTGCACCATACATTGCAGGATTAGACAGATTCTTCCTTCGCATGTAATTCTCATCTATAATATCATCGTGGACAAGAGAAGCGTTATGGATGAGTTCAATTGCTATCGCAGTAGTCAGCGCCTTTTCCCTGGAGCCCGAACCGCCAACAACCTCCGCCGATAGATAGCAGATGATAGGACGCAGTCTCTTCCCTCCAGTATCTTTTATATAACTCAGCGCATCGTGTAAAATCTCATTACCACACTTGTGTCCGCACTCCCGCAATTTTTGCTCGATCGCCTCCGAGAACTTACGGTTGAAGTACTGCACCTCTTCTTGAAACGACACCGCTTTCATTCCTGTTCCCCTCTCATTCCCTAACTTACTTAATATATAGTATCTATAACCTGCTCATAAATACCCCTGCTGTATTGCCAGAGAACAGAGAAGAGAAGTCAGAAGTCAGATTTATGTCTTCTGATTTATGTCTTCTGACTTCTGATCTCTTCCCTCCCATTCCAGGAAATTGCAATAAGGACATCCAAAATCCCACGGCTTTTTACCTTTCTTCACTATCTTCAATTTGAAGAAGGATGGATGTTTCTCGCAGATGTCATCAGTCACGATTATTCTTCCGCTTTTTGGTGATGGTAACGATAGAGAGAAATCACAGGCAGGATAATTTCGGCACCCTACAAAACGCTTAGCTCGTCGAGACGTCGCCCAAAAAATCTCAGACCCGCATTCTGGTTTGGGACATCGCCCTATTGTCGCGCTCGCTTTCGCAGCGTCTTTAAGAAGCTCCGCTATCTCCTCTCTGTTCTTCGTCATCTCCTCGAAGACCGCTCGCAACATATTTCGTGAATCGTCTGCAACGTCCTTCTTCGTCCGTTTTCCGTCGCTTATCTTGTCCATCTCCTGCTCCAGCGTCTTTGTCATTTCCGGCTTCGTTATCATTGTTGCATATTTCCCTAACGCATCAACGAGTGCGATTGCTTTCTCGGTGGGTTTAGCGGGATTACCTTGCACATAAGCCCGTTCATATAATTTCCCGACTATCTCGTGTCGCGTACTCTTAGTGCCAAGCCCCAGCTCTTCCATCTTCTTTATTAAGCCTGCCTGCGAGATCCGTTTCGGCGGCTTTGTCTCCTTCTCCACTAACTCTATCTGCTCGATCTGTACTTTTTCAGCTTTTTTTAACGCCGGTACTATTTGCTCCTCTCTCTCCTGGTATGAGTATATAGCGAGGAATCCCTCTTCCTTTAATTCTTTGCCAGTTGCTTTCAGGATCTCCCCACCTATATCCAACTTTATCTGAGTATCTTTCCATTTAGCGGCATCCGAGAGCGTAGCTAAGAATCGCCTTACCACGAGTTCATAGATCTTCCACTCTGCCTTATCCTTATCCTTCTCTCCATCCTTATCACGAGCTGCTGCTGAGGCGGGATGTATGGGCGGGTGGTCTGTGGTCTTTTTTTTGCCTGCGGTTGGAGTTAACCGCTTCTTCTTTGATAAAAGAAAATTGGCGTAATCACCAAATTCTTCGTGCTCGATGAACAGTTTCACCAGCGCCTTTAAATCTATTGTCTCCGGATATGTAGTATTATCTGTCCGATGATAGGAGATGAGCCCTTGTAGATATAAGCTCTCACCGATGTACATTGCTCTTTGTGGAGTATACCCGATTGCCGCTGCAGCCCGGATAAAAGCGGTCGTATCAAACGGTGTCGGCGGTTTTTCAGTCCGCAAGCGCGTCTTTACTTCCAAGATGTCTCCTTCCTGAGCTGCTTCTATTCTCGACTTTATCGCCTCAGCTTCTTCTTTATCCCAGAATTTCTCTGTCTCGTGCCTGACGTCGAAGACTTCGCCATTTTCTGTCTTTACTTTCGCGCGCAGTTCCCAATATTTCCGTGAGACGAAATTTGCTATCTCCTTCTCCTTCTCTACTAACAATGCAAGTGTTGGCGATTGCACACGACCAACAGAGAGGAATCCCTCACCCAGACGATTTGCAGATAAAGAGACAAACCGCGTCAGTGCTGCGCCCCATATCAGATCAATTATCCCGCGCGCTTCCGCAGATGCCGCCAGGTTATAATCTACTTCTGTCCGTGCCGCGATACTCTCCTTTATTGCTTGCTCAGTTATCGCACTGTATCGCATCCGGTCAATCTGCACGGTCGGATTTATCCTTTTAATTATTCTTACCGCTTCAACACCGATTAACTCGCCTTCACGGTCGTAGTCAGTCGCAAGGGTAACTGTATCGGCATTTTTTGCGATCTGCTCTAACGCTTTTACAATCGTCTTTTTTAACGCGATTTCTACGATTTTAGCGTCTATAAGCTCAGAAGGATTTACCTTGCTCCAGTTCTTGTACGCTTCCGGGAAGTCCAGACGAAATACGTGTCCGCTTAGCCCCGTAACAACTTTTCCATCGAATTCGTGCGCATCTA
>JACGMN010000100.1 GCA_014061035.1 Candidatus Methanophagales archaeon
CGATGACCATAAACTCGTATGAAGATAACGCGACCATCTGTGAACAGTCAATCCCTTTTGCAGGGGTTCCAGGTTCACGGTTCACGGTTCACGGTTAGACCGGTGAAAATTAAACGGTTCAAAGATATATCTCAAGAAATATGAAGAGCGCAAGCTGGACAACCTTGAACCGTGAACCTGGCAACCTGAGTAGTTACGAATATTCTTAAGTAATATCAAAATATACAAAATACAGGAGATGATTACTAAAAATGCGAATAAGTGCAAGGAATAGGATTGAAGGTATTGTAAAGACGGTCGAGAAAGGTGAGGTTGCTTCTACCGTAGAAATTGAAGTCTCAAAGCCAGTGACCATAACCGCGATGATAACGAAAGAAGCGGCGGACGAGCTCGGTCTGAAAGAGAGCGATGTCGTAGAAGCGGTTATAAAAGCGACCGAGGTAATGGTATCGAAAGAATAACTATTTCCGCATCGCGATGCTTACTACGTCTCCGTCTATTAGCACGTGCGAAAGGCCTCTACGCTGACCACTATACTTTACTGATTTGCCCCAGATGCGTGCATATCGAAACTTCTCAACGAAATCACGGTGAATGGCAGAACAGATGTCAGCCACCGTGGAATTGCGTTTTACTACCAGCGGAGTCTCCATATCTGGTGAAGCACCATACGGCTTCATATATACGCGCATGAAATCAAGCTCGCTGTAAATTCGCTCTTTTAATGCTTCAATATTCATACCGGTCGCTGCCGCGATCGTAATAACGTCTGTCTCCGAGAATCGCTCCACGAGTCGGCGGAGCTGCTCAGTATCTATCATATCTATCTTGTTTATGAGCGTAAGTGCACGGATGTATTTCCGGGTTCCAATAACTGCGTCAATAATCTCTTCGAGTGTGACCCGTTCGCGTATAAGAATCTCCGCGTTATGTATCTTGTATTCTTCCAGCACTGCTTTGATCAATCTCTCATCAAGTTCGTCTGCGAGTTCAACGGTGCTGTTCACAGTGATTCCACCTCTACTCGCTCTACGAATGATGATCGCGGGTGGTCGTCTATTGAGCCTGACGCCTGCGTCGTATAACTCCTTTACTAAGGTATAATACTGCTCTGTATGAAAAACATCCACGAGGATAAGAATGAGGTCTGCGTTTCGCACCACTGATAACACCTCTTTGCCACGCCCTCGTCCTGCCGCAGCACCAGAGATAAGTCCAGGGAGATCGAGGATTTGTATCCGTGCACCTTTATAGAGGAGCGTACCGGGAATCACATCAAGCGTGGTGAAGTCATAAGCAGCAACTTTAGAAGTGGTGCCGGTAAGAGAGTTGAGCAGAGTGGATTTCCCGACTGATGGAAACCCCACCATCACAACAGTCGCGTCTCCCGATTTTTTTACTGTATATCCTTCACCTTTGCTTGCCGACTTTGCGGTTGCACGTCTTTGCAGTTCCTCCTTCAGCCTGGCGAGTTTCGCTTTGAGCCGTCCGACATGGTGCGAAGTCGCCTTATTGTAGGGAGTTTTTTTTATTTCGTCCTCTATCTTCTTTATTTCCTCTTCGGTAGTCATGGGCAATCATTTTTTATACGAACATCATACGAACATCACTCCCGGCTCTTCTGTATTCGCATTGAGGTAATCCAACTGCTTGCTCTTCTTTACTTTTACTTTATCTATTGCTCGCTCGAACTCTTCCATCCCTATTATCCCTATTGCTTTCTTGCTATTTCTCGCTGCAAGCATACCTCTCCGGTCGAACCCATCAATCTCTGCGAAGAGTTGCATCATCGTTCGCTGCACTTCTCGCTCTCCTGAGGTGCCATCCTCCTCTCTTCGAGCTGCTATCGCATCTATCTCATCAATGAACAGGATGGAAGGAGCTTTCTCTTTCGCCAACTCGAACAGCTCCCTCACCATCC
>JACGMN010000111.1 GCA_014061035.1 Candidatus Methanophagales archaeon
CAATTTTGGTTTGATTCAAACGTTTTTTTAGATTGGTTTTGTCTAACAATGCACCTACCAAAGCTAAGCCAGAATGTGGTGTTAAGTTTTCGTTAGATTGCTCAATAACAAACTTCATAATACCCGCCCCACCGGTGAAAAATTTGAGCTTTAATTATCTGCTCATATCTTTATTATACACTATTTCGCTCTATTTTTATAGTATTTTCATGTACTTAATTCACGGATTCAGGGGATCGAAACAGAGAACTAATATGGATGTTGCTTGATAAAATAGAGGCAACAAATGATGGCAGATATATTCCCATATTAGAAGCGTGGGAAAAGATTGATTGCAAGAAAGTCAGAAAAAGAATTAGGCAGGTAATTAACAGTCTCAATCAGATAGTAACCTAACCAGTCGATGCACCTGACCACTAACAGCGTTGTGGTTTTAGAATTCACCTTTAATTTGTAACTACTCAGGTTGCCATGTTCACGGTTCAAGGTTCACGACAAAGAAGGTTTACGGTTTACGGTTCACAGTTCACAGATGGTCGCGTTATCTTCATACGAGTTTATGGTCATCGTTTTCTAACCGTGAATCGTGAACCCCGGAACTTTGAACCTGAGTAGTTACTTTTCTGTCTTCTGTGTTAATCTCGTGGTATTTGAAACTGTGGATTTTCCATCTGAAACGCCATCAATCCCTCCTTGTATCCTGTATCTTCAACCATATCTATAAAAATCAAATGCGTTGAGTCAAGTCAAGTCAAGTCAAGTCAAGTCAGGTCAGGTAATAGTAACGCACTTCGCCAAATTGCGCGGCTTGTCAGGATCGAGTCCCCGGAGAAGAGCGAGTTCGTAAGCGAGAACCTGCATCGGTATAATTTGAATGATCGGATTTAATTCTCCGGCATCAGGAACTTTAACCCAGAAATCGAAGACCTCCTCTCGCTCAGAAGAGACACCTATGATATACCCGCCTCTGCTTTTAACTTCCTCGGCATTTGATAAGATCTTCGATCTGTTATTCGATGAGACAAAGACGATACACGGTGTTCCATCCTCAATCAAAGCAAGAGAGCCATGTTTGAGCTCGCCACCTGCAAATGCTTCTGCATGTATATAAGAGACCTCTTTTATCTTCAATGCCGCCTCCAGTGCGGTTGTATACTGAAGACCCCGTCCAATAAGGTATATATTCTTCCTCTTATACAGCATCTCGGCAAGCTCATGCACGTGTTCTCGCACTGTCCGTGAGGTCAAGTTATATATATCGAGGTATAAGCTCCGGATTTTCTCCAACCCCTCTTCGCATCTTCCGGCATACGCGTACGCGAGCATCGCCATCAAAACAACCTGAGACGTATAGGTCTTTGTCGATAGAACGCAGAACTCTGGACCACTATTCATCATTAATAATTGATCACAATCCCTCGTTAAGATCGAGCCATCTCTGTTAACCATACCCACAACTCTGCTCCCCTTTCTTTTCGCGGCATTAACTGCGTCTAAAACATCCGCGGTCTCGCCAGACTGTGAAATTGCAAGCACGAGTGTATTTTCTGTCAAGAAATCTTCGTAATTTTCAAACTCAGACGCCAATGCGGTATTGACATGCACCTTCGCTATCTCCGAGAATAGGTAACTACCTGCAAGGCATGCGTGATAACTCGAGCCGCAACCGATGAAGAAAGTCCCAACCGCCCGTCGCATCTCCTCACATATCTCTGTAACGGTATTCTTATCCTGCTGTAAAGCCCTCAGTAATGTCTCGTCCTGCTCGCTTATCTCCTTCAACATGAAATGTTCGTATTCGCCCTTCTTTACTTCTTCTGCATCGCATTTAACAGTGTCTATGGGTCGCTCAACAATTCTATCCTCAATTAAGTTGTAAATCTTCAAGTTCAAGTCAGTATCTGCGAAGAAGACATCGCCGCTCTTAAGATATATCACCTTATCTGCCCATTCCAAGAACGCGAGAACGTCCGAAGAAGGAAAGAGACCGGGACCTTCTGTCCCTTCAGAAAGTCCTATGCATAGTGAACGCGACCCTTTTCGTGCTCCTGCTATCCTGTTCTCGCCCTTCCGTACCGCAAGGACAGTATAACAGCCTTCAAGCATTCTCAGCGCGTTAACGAATGCATCGTCAAAACTAAACCCGTCCGAGACGAAATCCTCTATTAAATGTGCGATCGTCTCTGAATCTGTCTCTGACCTGAAAGAATGTCCTTTATCAATCAAGCGCTCCTTTAGTTCCTTATAATTCTCTATTATTCCATTGTGGACGACTGCTATCTCATTTCTGCAGTCCAGATGCGGATGTGCATTCTCCTTCGTGACTTTACCGTGCGAAGCCCACCTTGTATGCGCAATTCCGATACTTCCATCAACAGCCTCAAATTTTATCTCGCTCAGTTTTCCTACATACTTTTGAAGATTCAGTTCGTCTTCATTCGCATCCGCATCTGCATCAGCATCTACGTTCACGGCAATCCCGGCAGAATCGTATCCGCGGTACTCCAATTTGTTCAGACCGCTGACAAGTACAGGAAATGCTTCTCCTTTCCCGATGTATCCTATAATGCCGCACATTTTCTTACAATCCGCCGTACGTAGATTAATTTATTGATTAACATTATAAGGACAGTACAAGATCGAGTATATAAATGAAATGCCAAATTACTTCGACCTCAACGTGCATGCATATCCGGAGACCGAGACCGGTTCATCAGTAGAGGAACTGCTAAGAGTTGCAAGACGGTATGGATATGCTGGCATTGCAGTAACAAACCATGATGAGCTTCTGAAAGAGGAGTTGCGATTAAATTCTATCGCTCTTTACACTGGTGTAGAGATAAGAGCGAATTCGGTCGTCGAGCTGAAAAGGAAAATAAAGTTCTACCATGGTAAGACCGCTTTATTAGCTGTACACGGTGGTAATGCTAAGATAAATAGAGCGGCAGTAGAGGATTCCAGAGTAGATATATTGGCTCATCCCTGTGGTGGAGCGAGAGAAGATGGAGATGGAGATGGAGATGGAGTATTGAACCACGTACTGGTGAGATACGCCGCTGAGAATAGCGTTGCGATAGACTTCAATATGAATGGAATAATCTACAACAGAAGAGGTGAAAGAGCGCGAATCATTGGTAAAATGCGTGATAATTTGAGACTATTGCGAAAATATAAAGCGCCGATGATATTGACAAGCAATGCTCGCTCGGTATACGATTTGAGGGCGCCACGAGAGATGATTGCACTTGCCAGCTTGTTTGGAATGACTAAAGTAGAGGCTACGAGTGCGCTATCCGATATTCCACTTGATATACTGGAGAGAAGGGGGGAAAAAGAAAGGGCGGTGGAAGTGTTATTACCCACATTCCGCACTTAAAAAAGATTGCATCTTTAGCGTCATCGCTCTCTTCGCATGCGTATCATCTGCTGTTGCGCATCTTCACCGCGTAATCGAAGAGCATCAATCAGGATTAATCTGATTTGTAGTTGAGAATTTATCGACTGAAGGGAGAGAGAAACGACAAGTTTATATAAGTAAGAGGACTAAACGGAAGGTTTATTTATATAGGAGGTCAATATTTGTTAAATATTGGATAGATGAATATAGGTGATCTATATATTTAAAGAGATATCGATACAGACAAAGGGTGTAGGTGCGGGTAGAGTCTCGAGATTTCGCAGGTATTGGGGGCTGTTTGCTGATTGGAGTGGAATGGAGAGATTGTCTGAGAGGGCGCTGACCGGCGCGATTGCGGCCGCGGCAAAGGAAGAAAAAGTAATGATAATAAAAAAAGAGTGAAGGAAAGATGAAATGGAATTTATTTAATAAAAAGATTACGGCAATATTTTCTGTGGCAATATTTTTTGCAGTATTAATGATAACTTCTACATTTGCGGGATTTATTACACCTGTGATGGCAGCAGATGAAGAATTAGAATTAGCAAATATTGCTAAAAGCGCGAATGAAAATACTACATTACAATTGCCACGGATAATTGGTAGCGTAGATACACCAGGTCATGCATTGGATGTATTCATATCAGGAAATCATGCATTTGTTGCAGATG
>JACGMN010000004.1 GCA_014061035.1 Candidatus Methanophagales archaeon
TTATACTTCTTTAACCATTCTGATACTTCCTGAAGTTGCATATTATTTATTCATCAATCATATCGACTCAGGAGCGTCCGCGATCTTTATTAACGCCTCTCGTTCTAAGAAATGGAGTTCGCCAGGAACAATAAGCACATGCGGGAGCTCACCAAATTCGTAACTCTTCAGTCCACCCATATAATCAGCCTTCACCACCTGATCATCAGATCCTGCCCGTGCTATCCCTATAAATACCGATCTCTTTAGCTTAAACGTCCCACCACCAAAATTCTCTTTTGCCTTTCTATCCTCAACCGCTTCCAGCAAATCCAACGCGTCGTTTATACTCATCGAGAGATCAAGATAGAGCAGTGTATGCAACCCCCGCTCCTTGTTTGCCCGTACCGTCTCGTAAGGTACTTCAGATATAGCATCTCTGTACGGTGGAGAGACAGTTGCAGATTTACCAAACTTGTAATTCTGGAGCCCGCTTATGCCAGCGACCGCGGATGAGATAGATGGGGCATGTACTATCCGCGTCTCGATTCCGGCATCTATCGCTCTAAGCCGCAGATCAATGTGCGTAGTGGCAATCATTGCATCCCCACCGCTGAGTAAGACCACATCCTGGTTCTTTGCCTGATTCAAGATAACTTCCTCTGCCTGCTCCTCTATCTCGCTGCGTTCTAACCGGATAATTCGTTTACCGTAGATCTCCTTCATCCTTTCTACCGTTCTGCCTCCTAAAGGTGAGGTATAGAACTCTGCAAAGACTATATCCGCATCTCGTATCGCAACCTGTCCCTTCAGGGTTATGTCCTCTTCATTGTATAATCCGAGACCGACGAAAGTGAGCATATTAATCTCCTTTAAAATGATTACTACTAAATATCAGCTATTATACTACACTAAACAAGCGAACTATGTTTTTAGAATTCAAGAAAGAAGCAGAGCAAGTGCTGAAGGACGCACTGAAAAAAGCATCGAATTATGACGATATTGATCCTATATTAGATTTAGAAGTGAGTAACCATGCGGACATCACATCCAGAATCGCTTTCTCGTTAGCTAACAGATACAAGAAGCCACCGACTGCGATTGCAGAGGAGATTGTAACGCAAATAGCTATAGATATGACTCATCCAACTGATACGTTGATAGCAGATGTAGTTGCAGCTGGTCCTTATATCAACTTCTATACGAACGAGTTCTTCCTGCATAAGACCCTCCAATGGATAAAAGCGGGCATGGAGATCACGACCACGACTCCGAATAAAAATAGAGAGAAGGTTATACTTGAGCATACCTCCGCGAATCCTGATGGACCGTTGCACATCGGGCATCTCAGGAACGCTATCATCGGTGATGTGCTAGTACGAGTCTTAACTCGTGCAGGGTACGACGTGGAGACGCAGTATTATTTGAATGATATGGGACGGCAAATAGCGGTTGTAGTCTGGGGTGCGGACCGAATTGCTTACGATGAGGCTAAAAAAGCAGATCATGCCGTTGCTGATGTTTACATCGCGGCAAACAAGCTGATAGAGGGCAACAGCGAATTTTTAAACGACGTAGAAGAACTGATGAGGCGGTACGAGGCAGGCGATGCGGAAATCGTGCAGAAATATGAAGTAGCGGTAAAGAAATGCCTGGAGGGAATACAAGCAACCTTTAGACTGCTAAATATTCCGCGGGTCGTCTTCGTATGGGAGAGCGAATTTGTACGAAGTGGAGCGGTGAGAGAGGTAATAGAGGAGTTAAAGCAAAAAGGGCAGATTGAACTCGATGGCTCTGCGGTTTTACTCCAACTGGATGGTATTGAAAAACGCCTGGTAATACAAAGATCGGATGGAACTTCACTCTACACAACACGTGACCTCGCGTACCACCGCTGGAAGAGTAAGAACTGTAACAGGGTGATAGACGTCCTCGGTAAAGACCATGAGTTGGTCGCACAGCAGCTGGCAAAAGCTCTGGAGCTACTCGACGTAAAACCGCCGGAATTTGTTATCTTCGCATTCGTCTCGCTGCCATCCGGTTCTTTATCAACACGCACTGGCAGGTATATTACGGCAGACGAGCTAATAGAAAAGATCGAGGAACGAGCATATAATGAGGTAGATAAGAGACGGGGCGATTTGACTGAGAGTAAGAAGCGTGAGATCGCGCGAAAAGTTGGTATCGGTGCGTTACGGTATGATATAGCGAAAGTCTCTCCGGATAAGCATATTGTCTTCGATCTCGATGATGCGTTAGATATCGAGAAGAAAGGTGCACCGTTCATCCAGTATTCGCATGCACGCGCTTGCAGCATATTGCGAGCGGCAGAGCCGCAAGGCTACGCGGTGAGTACGGATTATGGTTACGATTACGAATCAGATGACTCGCTGCTGACGGAAAGGAGCGAAATAGAACTGATAAAGAAGTTGTCTATGTTTAGTTATATCGTGGAGGGCATATCTTCAGATTTAAAGATACACCGATTGGGTAAATATGCACGCGAGCTTGCTGAAAGCTTCAATTTGTTCTATAAAGATTGTCCCGTGCTAAATGCTGAAGCAGATCTAAGAAGGGTGCGGATAGCTCTTGTGGACTGTGCAAGGATTGCTTTACGCGATGTCCTGGCTCTACTTGGCATTGAAGCACCGGAAGAGATGTAGCGTAACTACTTGGGTTCAAGGTTCAGGGTTCACGGTTCACGCCTAATCACCAATCACCAATCACCAAAACAGAGAGATGGATTTCAGACTGATCTTCGTGATGGACTTACTTGATGGTGTGGTTGTACATGCAAAGCGAGGTGAACGTGACCAGTACAAGCCAATCAGCCTTTCCAGTTCTATCGTCAGTTCATCTGATCCGCTTCATATCGTTCACGAGCTAAAGCCTGCGGAACTTTACATCGCCGACCTCAACAGACTCACTAAGACCGGGACTAAGACTGGCGATAACCGGAAAATACTGGCAGATATTTCAAATCAGCGAGATAAGGATAGGGATGGGAATAGGAATAGTGAGCTGCGGATAATGCTGGATTATGGAATTACAGGGATGAAAGACCTGAAAGCTGCTGTCGATGCGAGATTAGCTGACAACTTCGTCTTAGGAACGGAGACTGCATCTATGGATTTGATTGCAGAAGCCTCTAAAAGCGAGATGTTAAACGAAAACCGTGTAACTGTGAGTGTAAGTGTCGACATCTTAAATAACGAAGTCCTGACATGCAGTCGCGGATTTAAGATTGCGCCACTATCGATAATAAAAGAGTTGAATGAGTATCCTATACATGATGTAATTGTATTAGACCTGGATAGAGTAGGAACGAAGAGTGGGATCGACTTTGATCTCCTCGCTCGTGCCGCTGAGGTCTCAGAACATAATATCATAGCCGGCGGTGGCGTCAAGAGTTACGAGGAGATATTTAAGCTGGAAGAGATAGGAGTAAAAGGCGCACTGGTCGCTACTGCGATCCACGATCGGTCTATCCCGCTCTCTGCCTTAAGAATAAGAGCAAGAACAAGAAGAAAAAATAGCTACCGATTTGCAACCGACAGGATGTTAGGAAAGCTCAGCAGATGGCTTCGTATCCTGGGACACGATACCGTTTATGCTGCAGAGATGGAACTGAAGAGAATAAAAAAAGTAAATGAAGCTGGTGATGAGGAGGATAACGCAATTCTCGCTTTTGCAGACTGCGAAGCGCGAATACTGCTCACGCGAGATAAAAGTCTTGCGGGATTAGCGCGAAAGAAAAACGTCCACTGCATTCAAATAAAGACCGGTGAAGCGTTGGAACAATTAACGGAGCTGCTTCATCAGGGCATAAATATAAATCTTGAACCGGTTCCAGTCCGGTGTAGCGAATGCAATGCGAGGATAAGGATAGTAGGGGAAGATGAGATGAGTATACTGAAGAAGAGCAGTTATGTACCGTTGAGCATGATAGGAGTGTGGAAATTCAGGATATGTGAAGATTGCGGTAGGATATACTGGGAAGGAAGCCATTGGAGAAGTATGCGTGAACAATTGAAGAAATTGAGAGATATAAATTAAATAAATCATTCGCGCGTTCCGGAAAAAATTTATATCTGAAGAAGATAAAAACTATAAAAAAAGAAATGATATATTATGATCTAAAAAAAGAGTTCAAGTCAACGATAAAATCGCTTTCACCGGCGATAGCAATGATATTTTTCTTCCAGATATTTCTTATCCAGATGCCACTTTTAGAGTTTATCCCGATAGTCGCAGGTTTAATCTTTACAATATCTGGTTTCGTCTTCTTCGTCCAGGGTGCGAAGCTCGGACTTCTACCGCTTGGTGAACGGATCGGTGCTAGCCTGATAGAGCGGCGAGCGATTCTTATGATACTGATATTCGGTTTTCTTATGGGTATAGTGCTCACCATGGCAGAGCCTGATGTGAGGCTGGTGGCATATCAGATCGAAGTGGTGATGGTAGACGACCTCATTTCCACCTTTGAACTCATCTTTGTTACCGCATTGGGTCTGGGAATATTTGCTCTTATCGCGCTTCTCAGGATAGTCTTCAATACTCCTATTCATTATATTCTCATTCCAGGCTATCTCATCTGCTTAATATTAGCTTTTTTCTCGTCTGAGGCTTTTCTTGTCAAAGCATTCGATATGGCTGCTGTAACCACTGGTCCAATGACTATTCCATTTTTGATAGCGCTTGGAATTGGGATGGCATCTGTTCTTGGCGGAAGAGACCGTGTTACGGTAGGTTTCGGCATCATGGCTGTTGGTTCAATAGGACCAATCATAGCTATCTTGATATGGGGGATCATCCGTGAATGGGGGTGTGTAATGTAGGATGATAGGTATGGCACTTGAAGTCCTTCTCGAGGTGGTTGGAGCTATAATACCGGTACTGGTCTTAATCCTTTTCTTTCAGATAGTTTTACTAAAAAAGATTCCTCCGGACATAAAAAAAATGCTCGGTGGTGTTGTGATGGCGATCTTCGGGTTCTTTCTCTTTCTTCTCGGTGCAAAGATAAGTTTAATACCAATGGGCGGGATGATCGGTGCTGTTCTCTCAGAGATTAATCTATTGTGGGTTATTCTATTCGTATTTGTACTGGGAATCGCGGTTATTTTTGCAGAGCCCGCGGTCAATATTCTTGCATACGAGATAGAAAAGGTCTCTTCAGGCTACATACGGAAAAGTTTAATCATTCCAACTATTGCAATAGGAATGGGATTTGCTATGGTCTTCGCGACACTAAGGATCTTCTTTGAGCTATCGCTTGCTTACATCCTGATACCAGGGTATATGCTTGTGCTTTTGTTAATTTGCATTACTCCGCGGAAATTTATTCCTATTGCATTCGATTCCGGAGCGGTGGCGACAGGGCCAGTTGCCGTAACATTCGCGCTGCCGATGATGGCCGGCATGGCAATAGGATTATGGGGCGGCGAAGGCGGAATCTTTGGGCTTGGAACCGTAGGATTAATTGCTCTGTTCCCTATAATGTTTATGCTATGCTTAGGTATTATATTCGATAGGAGGAGTAAGAAGAAGAATGGTACAGATGCAGAGACAGAACGCGGCGACTGAATTTCAGTTGATCATTGCAATTGTTGAAGCAGGGCGCGCTAGTGCTACAATGGATGCGGCGAGATCCGTGGGTGCAGAAGGTTGCACTATATTGTACGGTAGAGGTGTCGGTGTACATGAACACGATACGTTCTTTGGCGCTTCGATCGAGCCAGAGAAAGAGATACTTATGATACTGATCGCTAAAGCTAATACAGATATGGTGCTTGAGGCTGTGGTGAGTGCCGGAGAATTGAATGAACCGGGCAGAGGAATTGCTTTTGTGACTGATGTCGTAAAGATTGCAGGAATCGTCCATATTGGTGAGTAAGGGTTCACGGTTCACGGTTCACGGTTCAGAGTTAGACCGATAAAAATTAAACGGTTTGACAAGATATATCTCAAGAAATATGAAGAGCGCAAGGCGAGCAACCGTGAACCTTGAACCTTGAACCTTGAACCTTGAACCCCTACCACCGGCGCCTCAACAACTTCACCAGCTCAACTGCGAGGAAGCCGAGAGTAGAGACTAAAATTATCGGTATCCACCACCCTACTGGAAACGGTACTGTTTTGAATGGGCTAATGCCGAACAATGGATAAGAATAGATTATTATGAGCTGTAGTCCTAAAGTTACGGCAGCACCTATAAGTAACTTCTTATTTGAGAATGGGCTAAAGGTAAACGCGGATTCCCTTATTGACCTTGCGGTAAAGAGGTAAAATAGCTGCACCATGACTATGGTGGTGAAAGCTATGGTCTGCGCCTGGTACAGGTAGAGATAGTCGGTTGATCCAGCCACTGCCCAGTAATAATAAGCGAGAAACAGCCCGCATGCTGATACTGCCGATATTAAGGATACTAACTTCACCTTCTGTAGAAATAGAAGATTATGCATTTTTTCATGCGGATCACGTGGCGGTTTTTCCAGTATCCCTTTCTCTTTAGGCTCCCAGATTAGCGGTATGGCGCAAGCAATAGCCATAACCAAATTCACCCACAGAATTTGCAGTGGATCTAATGGGAGACGCAGTGCAAAAACTGGTATAAATGGCGACAATAACACTCCACCCATCATTACTAAACCCTGCCCCCCATTCGTTGGCAGCAAAAACAGGATAACCTTCCAGATGTTGTTAAAGATATGCCTGCCCTCTTCTACCGCAGAGACTATACTGGCGAAATTATCATCAGTCAGAACCATATCGGAAGCCTCTTTACTTACTTCGGTCCCGGTTATACCCATAGCTATCCCTATGTCTGCTCTCTTCAGCGCGGGAGCATCGTTTACGCCATCGCCAGTAACGGCAACAATCTCTCCACTCTTCTGCAACTGCTTTACTATCCGGTACTTGTGCTCAGGCGCGACTCTGGCATAGACCGATACTTTGTTCAGTGCCTCAGACAGCTCTGAATCGGTCATTCTTTCCAGCTCTTCACCGGTCAATCCTCTGTTTCTATCTCTATTCCTGCTCTCACTCTCACCCTCACCCGCACCCTCCCCGTCACCTTCCCCCCTACCTATCCCCAACTGACTCGCGATAGCCTCTGCAGTCTGCACATGGTCACCGGTTATCATCAGCACTCTTATCCCGGCGGTTTTGCATTTCTTTATTGCTTCTATCGCTTCCTCGCGGGGTGGGTCTATCATCCCTTGTAGTCCGAGGAAAGTTAACCCATCCAGATCTTCTACAGTTAGTGATGTTTTCTCTTTCGATACTCTCTTATAAGCCATACCAAGCACTCGCAAGGCATCTTTCGCCATCTCATCTGCTTTTCCCAATATTTGTATTTGTTCTTGATTCCTCAACCGCTCACTCTTTCCATCAATCAACTGGTCCCGGCACATTCTTAAAACTGCCTCTGGTGAGCCTTTAACATAAATAATATTTTCCTCTTTGCCATTGCCAGAGTGCATAGTAGCCATATATTGTTGCTCTGGCTCAAAAGGTATCTCATCTAATTTGTGGAGTCGAAGATGAAGATCATCGACAATCCCGGCTTTGGTTGCCGCGACTATCATAGCTCCTTCAGTAGGGTCTCCATTGATGCTATAACCCTCCTCACCAGCTACCAGAGCTGCGTTGTTGCATAGATAGCCTGCGGTCAAGGTTTCAACCAGTGTCCTGTCCCCCTGTACCTGTACAGGCACCGGCATACGGTCAATCTGCATTCGCTCATTCTCCTGAATAAACTCACCCTTTGGCTCATAGCCAACACCGCTTACCCTGTAGTTTTTCTCTCCACAGTATATCTTTAATACCGTCATCTCATTCTTGGTCAGCGTTCCGGTCTTATCTGAGCATATAACGGTAGTACAGCCCAGTGTTTCTACTGCTGGCAATCGCCGTATAAGCGCATTTCGACGTGCCATAGCAGTTGTACCGATGGCAAAAGCAGCAGTTAATGCTGCCGGCAGCCCTGCTGGGATCATCGCTACAATCAGCCCGACCGTGGCGAGAAATATGAATTCAAACTCGTAGCCAAGCCAGAGACCTAATGCAAAAGTAAGAGCACCAGATGCAAGAATAGCAACGATTAAAAATCTGGTGAACTCCGCCATTTTCCTCATTATTGGCGGCGTAACCTTCTCAGTCTCCTTTATCAGTCCCGCGATTTTACCTACTTCTGTTCGTTCGCCTGTCTCTACCACAATCCCCTTGCCGCGACCTCGCGTTACGAAGGTGCCACTGAAACATAAGCAGCGTTGCTCCCCGGGGTTCAGATTAGGTCGCGATATGGGGTCAACATTCTTGGCTACCAGCAATGATTCTCCGGTAAGTATTGCCTCATCTGTACCAAAATTTTTTAGCGAGAATAACCTCAAATCCGCAGGTACTCTGTCACCAGCTTCAAGTATGACTACATCACCAGGAACTAATTCTCGCGCCGGGATAACCTGCTTCTTACCGTCCCTGAGCGCAGTGCATTCCGGCACTATCATCTTTTTCAGTGCTTCTAAACTGGCTTCTGCTTTTCCTTCTTGAATAAAGCCTATTATTACCGTAGCCAGAACAACACCCAGGATAACCAGCATATCCATAAATTTGCCGAGGAAGAAGCAAATAATGGCTGCAACTACCAAGATGTATAGCAATGAACTATGAAACTGCAGCAGGAACCGGGTGATAGGACTACGCTTCTTGACCTCCAGCTCATTGTAACCGTATTTTTTCACCCTTACTTTTGCCTCATCAGAGGTAAGCCCTGCACTATCAGCGTCTAAAGCGTCAAAAGTCTCTTCTATTTGCAATTGATACCATCTAACCCCGTTTGGTAACATAAACGCTTCCTTACCCCGTCTTTCCTGTTGTATGTAAAGTATAACTTCTACCTATTTAGACGCAGATTTACGCAGATAAACTCGATAGAAGATTCTAATAATCTCCTCCGTCAATTCCGTATATTTAAAATCCTGGTTTTCTGCGTTCATCTGCGTCCGATTATAAAAATTATTCTTTCTTAATCTCCTTGATGATTGTCTTTCAAATATGTAGATCGTAAAAGAAGTATAGTTACTAACAACCCGACTATCAGATTCGTGTAGTAGGTAATTATTCTCCAGAGCGCAACTAAAAGTCCCAGTGCATGCAGTGGAACAAAGTGTGAGTAGAGGGAGACCATTCCTGCTTCTGCAATTCCACTGGCACCTGGAGTTAAAGGAACTAAAGTAACAATTACAAGTATGAATTGAGAGGTTAAGGAGAGTAAAAAAGCAGGCTCAAGTCTTAATGCCATTAAAATCATTGATGGGATAAGAAATCCTGAAAACCACATTAACGCTGTTAAAAGCATTACAATCGCTATCTGGCATGGCGATCTCGTTGTCAGATCGATCGCGGCATTTCTGAACCTTCTTAACTCTCTCCTAACGACCTCCAATACTTTCTCTGCCTTTCTTGCACTTATAAATCTCCGTAGGAATCTATCGAGTTTGAATGCAAATCTATCGGTATTCTCCGGTGTTTTGAACGTGTAATAGAAAAAAAATAGAGAAAAAAATAGGAAAATAAAGAAACTCAATCCTACTGTTACTCCAAGCTTCATTGCAAAGCCAGAAATGACTAAAAAAAATAAGAGCGCTGGTATGAGGAAAATCGCATCAAACAGCCGTTCGGCTAAGACCACTGCTGACGCTGGACCGATACCCATTCTCGCCGCGACCATCTTGACTCTCATCGGTTCCCCACCGACTGAAGAGGGAGTTATTGCCGCGAAGAAGGTACTTGCTATCGTTGTTTCAAGGGCGTACTTTAGAGAGAGCGTAGTATTTAAGAGGAACGCGAGAAACTTCAGTCGCAACGCCCAAAATAACCAGAAGAAGAAATGAAGAATAAAAGCAAGAGCAAGAAACCGCCAGTCTACATGGAGAATCATTTCCCAGGTCACAACTATCTTAGTCAGTTTAAATATGACGGCAATGGAGATTAGACTTATTAAAATCCCAATTATTGCTGCTTTCAAACTCTTTTTATTGACTTCCACTCTACATGCTTCTCCCTAACAAGATGCCATACTGCGGCAACTGCAGCATACTGTAATAGCACGAGATAAATTATAAATCCGGCAGTAAGACTAATCTTGTTAACTTTTTTGAACTTGTAAAGCAAAAGAAAAGGGGCGAAAATTAGCACGGGCGCGGAGAGGATTGGGGCATAAGTTACGGTTAAAGCCATTAGCCATGAGACGATGAAATTCCTGTTCCCACTATTTTTAACTTCTTTCCAGTACTTCCAAAGTTGTAAGCCGCCATAGTACCATCTTTTCCTTTGATTCAATAAGTCCATCCAGCTTACTGGTGATTGCTCGTAAAGTTCTGTTCCGTCAACCAGTACCAATATCGCGGTGTAGCCTTTAGCATGCATCCGTGTAGCAAAATCTGCGTCCTCGGCAACGGCATCTTCATTTAGTTTATATCTATAGAGAAACTCGCTTTTTAAAAGACCGATAGGTCCGTTAAACAGTTTAAAACCTGATTTTCTGAGGAGAAAATTGATCAAATAATATTCGGCTTCGATTGTCTCAGAGACCAGGTTGACAGGATTTATTATATATCTGCGAGAAGACGCTATATACGCATTCTTATTGCTCTCCAAAGCAACCAGAGACTCAACGAGAAATTTTTTCCCTGGCTGCGAATCAATGTCGAAGATTGCAATGTACTCTGGCTTGAAACCAGATAAATACTCCAGAGCATCGTTTATAGCCCCTGCCTTTCTTCCTCTACTATCTCTCCTTTCAAGAACATCTACACCCAGATCTCTCAGGATTTTTACTTGTCCGTCCTCGTCATGCTCATGCTCATGCTCATGCTTCTTGTCCACGATATAGAGGATCTTAACCTCGAAATTGCGGTAATCTAAGGCTAATAAATGTCTTACAGAGCTTATCAGAATCTCCTTCGGCTCATAAGGGGCTACCGGAACTATGACTGCTGCTCTCACCATATTATAGTAGTATATAGTTCCCTTCCGTTTAATTTCCTGCAGATCTTAGGTTCTCAACCTCTTCGTCAGATTCAATCCGTATTACGAACGTCCCATGACAGGGTTTCACATACGGAAATATTACGCAATCGTCTTCTACACCTATAACGATCGGTGAAAGGCCAATCAGATAAACATCAAAGATTTTATAGCCAGGTTCTACAGCGTAAACCTCTTTAAAATTAACTTTTATAAATTCCCGCCCTTCTTTAAACGAGGTGTGTGATAATAAAATCGTATAATCCATCAATTCGATACAGCCCATCTCTTTACCCCCTTTATCACGGTGTCTTCTATCATCTCTACCAGCGGCATTGGATTATGAACCGCTCTGCTAACGAGCTTTTCGCACTCGAAATCGATCTCTCCGGCGAGAGACTCCGAATCCGTACCGAAGATGATTGCAAATAATTTCGCGTTTGATATGCTCCGGATAGTTGTAAGATACGATAGCCCCTGCTCGTTATAGACGAAAACAAAACAGAAATCGTAGTCTACTCTCTTTTCAGCTAAATATTCTATGCACTTGTCTAACTCTATCATTGACTCTGTGCCTATATAATACCCTTTCGTGTCAGAGACTTCGAGTAGGCGGAGAGCGGCATCTGTTCCCGCGACAAAGACAGATAATCCTGCATCTTTCAGCAGAGACGCAAGATATGCTGCAATACTATTCTGAACAGGCAGTTCCGGACATCCTAACAGAAGCAGCGCTTTTTTTGCCATCTCTCAAATCATATCTTATGATTCAAACTTTCTTAAAGCTTGATTACATAGATATAGTTGTAATAGTTGATGAGTTACGTTACGTCATGGAAACAGCAGAAAGAGTGAAATGGATGCAATTGCCTCGCGATGTCTTGATCGGGAATGATGTATTACAGGAGGTATGCACGATCTGCAAGCAGTTAGGAGTAGGCAAAAGAGCGGTTATAGTTACCGGTAGCCGCACCAGAAAGATAGCTGGTAAGAACGTACTCGATATTTTATCTGATGCAGGATATGAAGTTGAGCTGATAGAAGTGAGAGGTATAAACAGAGAGAAGATAGAAGGAGTGAAGAAGCTGGCGGTCGAGGATAAAGCAGAGTTCATGCTCGGCGTTGGTGGCGGAAGTATCATAGACACCGGTAAAATAGCTGCTTTTGAGGTTCGCATTCCCTTTATCTCGGTACCGACCATTGCATCACATGACGGAATAGCGTCGCCGCGCGCATCTATAAAGAATACTGAGAGAGGTAGTCCGGTATCCATACAGACAGATGCACCACTTGCTATCGTTGCAGATATACGGATAATCAGCTCCGCTCCTTTCCGGTTTACTGCCGCTGGCTGTGGAGATATCATTGCTAACTATACAGCTATAAAGGATTGGCAGCTTGCACGGCGCTTGAGGAACTCGGAATTTAGCAGTTCCGCGGCGGCACTTTCTGAAATGACTGCAAATATGATGCTCGAGAATGTAAAGGAGATAAAGAAACAGGACGAAAAATCTACCCGGACAGTCGTAAAGGCACTGGTCTCCAGCGGTGTTGCAATAAGCATCGCCGGGTCATCAGCTCCTGCTTCTGGCTCAGAGCATAAATTCAGTCATGCCCTTGATATGGTAGCTAAAAGACCAGCGTTACACGGCGAGCAATGCGGTCTCGGCACCATTATGATGGCGTACCTGCACGGTGATGGAGCAGGTTGGCAGCGCATCCGTGATGTCTTGAAAGAGATTGGTGCTCCGACTACTGCGAAGGAGTTGAAGCTAAAAGATGAAGAGATAATCGAAGCACTGACTTCCGCTCACAAAATAAATCCCCGTAGGTATACACTGCTGGGCGATTCTGGACTCACGTCTGAAGCTGCAGAAAAGCTTGCTCGGGTTACTGAAGTTATAGATTAAGTAAGTAGTCAATGGAGAATATAAAATATAAATATAAAACACAGAGCGATCTTGATGCTTATATATTCTGCGGGATTACGAGTAAGCGAGGTGGTGAAGTTGAAGCCTGAGGATATTGATGCTGAGAGGGGACTGATTCATGTAAGAGGTGCGAAGGGGAGGAAGGATAGGTATACGATGCTTTCAGATACTACTATGGAAACCTTGGGACTATACATGAATGCAAATAACCCTGAAAAATGGCTCTATCTTGAGTCGGGAGGTGGTAGATGAAGAGGGGTGAATTTCTGCCAAAGGGAAATATATACGAACTTGAGTTCAGATATACCTAAGTTATCGGAAATGCGCCTGATGAAATGGTGACAGCACAATGATAAAAGTGTATGTGGATACGTCGGTATTTGGAGGATGTTTTGATGCGGAATTCGAGGAATGGTCTAACAAACTAATAGAAGAGTTTAAATTGGGTTTAAAAGTCCTCGTAATTTCAGATTTGAGATTGAAGGAACTGGAGGAGGCACCAGCGAATGTCAATAACTTAGTTGGGGAAATACCAGAAGAACACCAAGAATTATGTCATTTTGGATGACGAGTCGAGGGAGTTAGCACGCCATTATATTAAGGAGATATTAAGGAGAGTGTCGTAAGCGAGGGATATTTGGTAGATGCACAGCATATAGCCATAGCCACGGTCAGCAGGGTTGATATTTTGGTGAGTTGGAACTTCCGACATATAGTGAATCTGACCAAGATCAGACTTTATAATTCTGTGAACCTTAAATATGGGTATCCACTATTAGAAATAAGAAGTCCAAGGGAGGTGTGCTTTATGAAAGATAAAAAATTTGATGCGGTAAGGATGATGAGAGAGATTCGGGATAAGTTGAGTAAAAGATACAGTGAAGACCCAGAGGCTGAGAAAAGAGATTTGGAAG
>JACGMN010000017.1 GCA_014061035.1 Candidatus Methanophagales archaeon
TATAAAAATCCTGTATTTGTATAGCTGTTGGGATGCAGGATGCCGGATGCAGGATCATGATTTATGCCCGATTCCCCCAGAAATCAGAGAATAGAAGACAAAATTCTGACTTCTGTTCTCTGACTTCTGAGATCTATCGTCTATCTTGTATCCTGTATCTTCATCGTACCTATACAAATGCAAAATTCGGAATCCCAATATCATCCCAATATCAAAACTTATACTGGATTCATGATCTATGAACCGTGAACTTTGAACAGGGCTAAAGGCTAAAGGCTAAAGGGTAAGGGCTAAGGGGTGAACCTTGAACCGTGAACCCCTAAACCAGACCAATTACATTACTACATTATATCAATCTCTTCAAGATGCTTCTTAACTCCTTCACACTGAATTGACCCGGCGCTACTTCTTCCTCGCCTTCTATAACTCCATACGTTAATACAGATCCGTACAGCGGTGCGATTACACGCAAGTGCCGCCCTACAGGACCCATACCGATCGCGGCTAACAACTTTCCTTCACGTGATAGCTCGTCTGTTAAGCTGAGCAGAGAGAGCGCATCGCGGAACGTCTCCGGTGTTACGGCAATCTTAGCAATGCTCCCGCCCTCGTCGTACATACGCGCAATGAGATTCAATAGCTCTGATCTGCCGGGCATACCATTGAAATCATGAAAAGAGAAGATAACAGGTATATGCAGTCTTTTCGCTTTCTCTACTATTTTCTTTCTGTCAGCAGCAGACGAAGAGAATTCTATGTCTATCGCATCTACTTCAACAGTATCGAGAATGCTGCTGAGCATGCCTATCCTTTCATCCTCACTGCCTATGAACGAGCCCCCCTCCTCTTTCTTCCGGTTCGTTATCAGTACTGGTACAGGGATTGGCATTTTTACCTTTAGCAATGAGACGAATTCTTTCATCTTTTCTATGCTACTTTCTTCCATTCCCAAACGGTCTATTCTTAGCTCTATTAGATCAGCACCGTCTTCTTCCGCGCGTTCAGCATCACGGATCGATAACCTTCTAATTACGCCTACAATGAGCGGCGGAATCGCACCAAATAGTTCTATTTTATGTCGTTTTGATAAGGCTTCCTTTACCTTTTCGTCTTCGTTTATCTTCTCTCTGTCTACCCACCACGGATTTTGTTCTGTTATCTGTATTAGTTCCATCTTAGTTCCATCTTCGATCACTAATTGACATTTGACTGTTACCTGTTACAATATTCAAACTTTTTGATCTTCAATAACAAAAAAATACCGATTTTGGATTTTATACTATCACGTTTAGCATCTTGACCACTTGCCACTTGCCACTTACCACTTGCCACTTGCCACTTACCACTTGCTATAACTTACTACGATAAAATATAATTAATATAAATTATAATCTGGAGATGCGGATGCTGCTGAAAGAGATAGAGAGCTTCTTAGAGGAGGATTTAGGGCAGAAGGATTATGGCGAGATAGCGCTCTATACTGATTGTAAAGCGGAGATAACGGTGAGAGAGGGAGGAATTCTGGCAGGTCTGACGGAAGCAAAAGAGATATTCGATTATTTTTCCGTTGACTGTTCCACAGAATTTAAAGACGGCGATAGAATAAACAGTGGTGAAATCATTTTGAGAGTGAGTGGGCTTGATGCGAAGATATTGATGGCAGAACGACTTGTACTCAATTTCTTAGGGCAGATGAGCGGTATAGCGACTCTGACGAGAATGTTTGTAGACGAGGTGAGGAAGGTCAGCGAGCATGTAAAGGTAGCGGGTACGAGGAAGACGACTCCTGGATTCAGGAAATACGAGAAGAAAGCGATAATCATCGGCGGTGGAGATCCGCACCGATCTGGACTGTACGATGCGGTGATCTTGAAGGACAACCATATAAATCTCATGGGGCAGGAGCCTGCGATAAAAAAAGCGAAGGAACTGGTAAGTTACACACAAAAGATCGTGGTGGAGGTCGAAAGTATAGATGAGGCGGTACGAGCCGCGGAATTAGGAGTGGATATAATTATGTTCGATAACATGAGCCCAGCGGAGGTGAAAGAGTGTGTGCAGGTCTTGATCGAGCGAGGATTACGTGCCGGTGTAATTTTAGAGGCATCGGGAGGGATCAATATGGAAAATATAAAGGACTTTGCATCTACTGGTGTTGATGCTCTCTCAAGCGGGATGATCACACATTCCGCACGGTCTTTGGACTTTTCTCTTAATTTTGTATTGTAAAAAATGAAAAATGAACATAACCGTCTTAGGAGGACTCAAAGAGATCGGTGGGAACAAGATATTAGTGGAGCATAAAGGAACGAGAATTTTACTGGATTTTGGTATGAGTCTTAGTCAGGCAGGTAAATATTACTCGGAATTTTTACAGCCCCGGAAATGTGCTTTGCTGACCGATTTTTTCGAGTTTGGCTTACTGCCGCAGATTAAAGGAATTTACCGTGAAGATTACCTCAGCCACATGAATATGGCGAAAGAGGAGAAGGAAGTGGACGGGGTTTTTATCACACACGCCCATGCAGACCATGCACAATACATCCATTTCCTACGATTTGATATCCCGGTTTATTGTACAAGAGCAACCGAAGTCATTTTGCGTGTTTTGGAAGAAACAGGAAGCAATCCCCTCTCTGATTTGGTTACTGCCTGCGAGGCGTTCACGTTTTACACTAACAAGAAAGGAAGACAGAGCAGAGTTACTCGAAAGAAGACCGATTTTGTTCACGTGCGAGATATTGAAGTAATGGAAGCGTACCAGGGAGTAAAGGTTGGCTCTTTAGAAGTGGAACTGGTACCGGTAGACCATTCTTTGCCCGGTGCTTGTGGTTATATTGTCCATTCAGACGAAGGGAATTTAGTTTATACCGGCGATATTCGGTTTCATGGTTCAAACCAAGAATTAAGTAAGGAATTCGTAAAGCGGGCCAAAGCAGCAGAACCACGATGGCTGCTGTCAGAAGGAACGAGAATGGAGAGCACGGAGAGAGATAGTGAAGAAGGAGTTAAAAGGAAGATTGCAGGATTCATTGCCGACTCAAAAGAGCTGGTCTTTGTCGAACATCCAATCATGGATTTAGACCGGGTAACGAGTATTTTTGAGGCGGCAAAAGAGAACAACAGGCACTTTGTAGTCAATCTCAAACTTGCGTATCTGATAACCGAGCTAGGTGATTTATCTCCTTTCGCTCTGGACGAAGTTGAAATTCTCGTACCCCGGAAGAGCTGGGGTTTGATTGGTAAAGAAGGAATAGACAGTAAGTTAGTCGAACAGGACTATTCGGTTTGGGAAAGGTCGTTTATCAATCGAGAGAATTGCATCACATACCGCGAATTACGGAGAAATCCCGCGAAATATGTCGTTTCAATGAGTTTGTGGGAATTGAATCAACTTACAGATATAAAACCCAGCAGTGATGCGATATGGATAAAATCGTCTTGTGAGCCGTTCTGCGATGAGATGGAATTAGACGAAGAGAGGAAGCGGAATTGGTTAGAGCATTTCAAGATAAAGGAATATTTTGCCCATGCTTCGGGCCACGCATCTGGAGATGAAATCCGGGCAATGGTTAAAGAGATAAATCCCGAAGTGCTGATTCCTATTCATACGGAACATCCGGAATTGTTTTGATAAATCTGTAAGCCCAGTCAAATACTCGACCTCTTACGGGTCATGTTTAGCGCAGGCCAGCCGACGATGCACAATCTCCACCTATGGAATAGTTACAATCGCATGATTTTATATATCTTATCTATATCAACACTTCTCCGCACGAGGTCTGCTAATTTATCGCACTCCATATCCCAATCAATCCCAATCCCGCTCCTATTCCTACTCCTACTCCTACTCTTACACCAACCCTTCTTCGCTCTTATATAGTTTATAAAAGCATCTCGAAAGTCATCGTTATCAAATATCCCGTGTATATAAGTCCCTATGACGTTGCCATTAACATTAATAGCACCACCGCTATCACTCTCATCTCCCGTACCCATAACCCTCTTCCCGGAACGCTCGATTATCTTAAACGCGTTCTTCACACTACTACTATTACTACTACCACTACCACTACCACTACCAGTATCACGAGAAAAATAAGTCCTTCCCGTATGTATCTCGTAGCCTTCTATTTCACCTGTATAGAATTCCAGATTTACTATCGCACGGACTTGATTCGTCATCTTCATTTTGAGCCCTTTAAATATTGTCGTTATATGAAGCAAACCGAGTCCCGGGGTCTCCCTAAGCGTTGACTCCACGCTCTCCGGGTCTATTATGGTCTTCCCGAGCATCTGATAACCACCACAGATACCGAAAACAACGCACTTCCCGTTCCTCGCTTTCTCTACTATCTGCGATGCATATCCTTCATTTTTAAGGTATAGCAGATCGCCTATCGTATTCTTCGAGCCCGGTATAATTATCACATCTGGCTCGCCTATTCTTTCTCCACCGCCTGTACCTGTACCTGTACCTGTACCTGTACCCGCACCCGCACCTGCACCGACACCAACATATCGTAGCAAGACGTCATCCTCTGCCTCTAAAGCATCAAAATCAGTGAAATTGGATATATGCGGTAAGTAAACGACATCTATTTTTATTTTTCCTGTTGAACTTCTCTTCTCTCTCCCTATTGATGCTGATAGCGATACAGAATCCTCTTCCTGTATCCGTATATTCTGAAAATAAGGTATAACGCCTATAACCGGTTTATTGACTCTTTTTTCGAGGAACTCAAGACCGGGTTTCAGTATCTCCAGATCCCCGCGGAACTTGTTTATTAAAATACCTTTCACCAATTCCTTCTCATCGTCTTCAAGTAATTCAAGTGTTCCCACGATCCATGCAAGAACGCCGCCTTTGTCTATATCGCCGACGAGCAGAACTGGCGCATTTAGCAGTTTAGCAATGCTTATGTTTACGATATCGTTCGCCCTGAGGTTCACTTCTGCAGGGCTTCCTGCACCTTCTATCACCACGATCTCGTTTTCACGTTCGAGTCTCGCAAAACACTCTTTTATGATCTCCAAGGCGCCTGGCTTGTACTTGTAGTATTCCTTTGCCGTCATATTTCCTACCGGCTTACCACGCACGATTACCTGAGCGCCAGTCTCGCTTGACGGTTTCAACAAAATAGGGTTCATCTCGACTCTCGGCTCTTTACGTGCCGCGAAAGCCTGAAATGCCTGCGCTCTTCCTATCTCAAAGCCATCGCGGGTAACATAGGAGTTGAGAGCCATATTCTGCGATTTGAACGGTGCGACACGGTAGCCATCTTCTGCGAATATACGGCAAAGCGCAGCTACAATTACGCTCTTACCCACTCCCGAGCCCGTGCCCTGCACCATTATCTTCATCGTACCTATACAAATACCCCATTTCTACTCATCACCTCGCAGCCGCCAAGAACCTGAGGAAAGCCTTCTCGTTTCCCAATGCGTGAATGTGCGTGTATGAAGCGAGAACGTTTTCTCTGAAGATTCCATCTCGTTTGTTCTCTATTCCAACACCTTTTAGAAGTTCGTATGCGAATTCTGCCATAACGCCATTCACCGTGGAATAATGGAACTCGTGCCCGCGGAACCTCGCAGAGCGCGGAAAAAGAAGGCTGTCCGCTACGGCAACCGCTTCGACATAGCCTACGGCATGGAGCCGGTTTGTGAGCTTTGCAGAACCTTTGAATAAGCCCAGCATCTCCTTGTCTTCGAGTTGCTCAAGACAGTAAAGCAAACCACCGCATTCCGCGTAGAGCGGTGACCCATGCTGAATTGCATTAGCAAGCTCCTCACGTAAAGAACAGTTCTCTTCCAATTCCTTTGCATAAAGCTCCGGGTAGCCGCCACCTATGTAGAACGCATCAACATCAGGTAAAGAGTCACGAATTGGAGAGAATAGCACGAGTTCCGCCCCGAGATCACGCAAGACCTCTAAGTTCTCAGGGTAGTAGAAACAGAACGCTTCGTCCATCGCTACGCCTACTCGAAGACCATCAACACCGGACAGATGCTCTGCACCAGCACCTGAAATTGGAATAATATTATTAACCTCTGTCATCTCAAGCAAACTGCTCATGTCTATATTCTCCTCGACTAGATCAGAAATGGCATTCAAGAGCGAGCGGTCAACCTCGTGAGACATGTGTAGCCCTAAATGTCTCTCCGGAATTCTCGCGGCTTCGTCCCTCGGAATAACTCCAATGACACGCGTAATACCTTTTAAAGAGTCTTCGAGTATTTTTCTCTGCCTTTCACTCCCTACTCTATTCAATATGACACCAGCAAACTTGAGCGACGGGTCAAAGGTCTTATATCCGTGTACCATAGCGGCAACGCTACCTGCAAGCTTAGAAGCATCGACAACAAGGACTATCGGGATGCCCAATAGTTTAGCGAGGTTAGCTGTGCTTCCCTCTCCACCTGCGGCTGAGGAAGAACCGTCGAAGAGACCCATAACGCCCTCAACGATGCTCACTTCAGATCGCGATGCGTTATTCCTGAATGAGTGAAGAAGAGCGGAATTTGGCATCATGAACGTGTCGAGGTTTCTCGACTGCTTCTCTGCGGCGAGCGTGTGTAAGCTCGTATCTATGAAGTCAGGACCAGCTTTGAACGGCTGAACTTCAAGTCCGCGCCGCCGTAAAGCAGTGATAAGCCCTATAGAGATCGAGGTCTTACCTACTCCACTCTGCGTTCCAGCAACTATGAATGATGAACTCATATCTTTATATAACCGCTCGCGTCTTTAAAAATGCCTGTAATTATTTACCGCGGAGAGCACGGAGAGCGCTAAGAGGACGAAAAAAGGTGAAGTATTTGTATCGCGGTTGGGATGCAGGATGCAAGATGCCGGATGCAGGGCTATAATTTATGCCCGATTCCCCCGCTTTAATAAAATCGCGGATTTTTC
>JACGMN010000044.1 GCA_014061035.1 Candidatus Methanophagales archaeon
TAAATGCCCGTGTTTCCATCGCCGTAGCCAGCTTTTCAGCTTTTATTACCGTTCCAATGACGATAGGCGTTAGGATATAGGAATATATCTGTAGCCGGCGTTTAAAAGGAATTTTCTCCAGTTCTACGCCTCGCAGTTGAATCGCCAGCATAACGTCCTTTATCTCTTCCGTTAACATAGGCAGAAACCTGATAGCAATCGAGACCATAAACGCTATCTCATACGGGATCTTCCACTGCACCAATCCTTGCACTATCTCTCTATAATTAGAAGTAGCAACTATAGTTGCGGAGACCACAATTACTGCCATACGAAGTATAAATTCAGCTCCTTTTATCAACCCTCCGGTAGTCAGAAGCGGGAACGTCCCCAGGGCAACGATAACGCTACCACCTGGAGCAAATAGGCTCTGAGCAACCGCTACGATAACAATTAGCCATAGTAACTTCTGCAATTGTTTGAATGCCGGGAACAGGTCCCCTTTAAGCATGATAGAGATCAGGAAAGATACCAATAATACACCCACGAGGACAGAAATGTTTGGTATAAGCACTGCCAGCGATGATAAGCAAAGCACCATTACCAGCTTTGTTCTAGGGTCTAATCCTTTCGCTGTGGTCATAGACAATCTCACCGTCTGCTATCTCAATTATACGGTCTGCGTGTTGCGCAACCAGGTCTTCATCATGACTTATAGCCAATATCCCGATCCCATGAGTGCGAAACTTGTTGAGTATATTGTCCAATATTTTTTTCCGCTCTATATCGAGACCGGTAGTAGGTTCATCGAGCACAAAATAATCGAGCTGGTTTATGAAAATTCCTGCAAGTGCAACTCTTTCTTTCTCGCCATGGCTCAAACTAAAAGGAGATGCGTCTCGCAGATGCTCCAATTGGAACAGCTCAAGCATATTGTTAACTTTCCGCTCTATCTCTGTCCCTGTCCCTATCCCTATCCTTCTCTCTGCTCTATCACCGCCATTCCATTCCAATGAGAATGCTATGTCTTCCGCTACTGTAAGTGCAAATAACTGTCGTTGCGGGTTCTGGAACAGATAGCCGATTTTTCTGCTGATTTCGCCAAGTGTCATCTCCGTACTATCTTTGCCGCAAATAAATACCTTTCCGGAAGTGGGTTTGAGTATTCCAATCGCCAGTTTTCCGAGAGTAGTCTTGCCGCCGCCATTAGGCCCTATCAGTGCAGTAAATTCATTCTGAACCAGTTGTAGTGTTATATCTTTTATAATTACTCTACTTCTGGGATAACTGAAGCTAACATTGTCCAGTTCTATATAATTATTATGCTTATGGTAACTCATATTCGTATCATATAGCGAAGTTAGTTAGCTCACTCCAGCTCTCCTGTAAAATCTGCCAGCTTCCCTTTGCGCATAACCATCACACGGTCCGCTATATTATTATCAATATCGAGGTTGCTTAGGTTATGCTCCACCATCAATATCGTTTTACCGCTCTTTTTCAGCCCTTTTATAACCTCTTTTATACGTCTTCTTCCTGTTCTATCGATCTGCGACATTATTTCGTCAAAGATTAAGACGTCTGGCTGTAGACTCAAGACAGAAGCTATCGCAATAAGCTGTTTCTGACCTCCAGAGAGCTGATCAGTGCTTGCAAACCTATGCGCGCTCATCCCCACCTGCTCCAGTGCAGCAGTTATTCTACGACCAATTTCTTCACGCTCAAGACATAGATTCTCCGGTCCGAATGCTACTTCATCTTCCACTGTCGGAGAGAACAACTGCGTATCAGGATCCTGGAAGACCGTGCCAACCCTGGTGGCAATATCAGCTATCCTCATCTCTCGCACAGGACTTCCAAATATGAGTACTTCGCCTTTGAGTTCTCCTTTATATATCTGCGGAATTAGACCATTCACACAGTAACATAAGGTGCTCTTCCCACAACCACTTAAACCCACTATACCGACTACCTCCCCTTCTTTTACCTCAAGACTCACTCCATCCAGTATATTTTCTTCTTTACCGCTGTATCTATAGTAGAGGTCTTTAATCTCGATAGGGAACATTATTTCATCTTCAATTCAAGCTCTACTGCATATCTTGCCCACCGCATAGCAAACGGGTCCTGTCGCACTACTATCCTGTAAGGTCCCGTGCCCCTCTCTGCTCTGATGCCGAGCGGTTCTCCATTTCTCTTATAGACAATATAGACGTTGTCCTCAGCCATAATCTCCGCATACGTAAACGCGACCGTAAATCCGTCAACAGACCTTACGACAAACATATCTACATCAGCAAGATTCACATCATCTATCTCCGCGAGTAAGTTCCGTAACGGTACTCCAGTAAAGGTATATTCCCGCCCAGGTCTTCCACCCCCTCTTAAGATCGCAGTGAATTCTATCTCGCCCAGTTCTCTTATATCTGCCATCTCAAAAGTGATATTCCTCTCCCCATCTCCAAAGGTCACCATAAACCTTGCCTCTTCCGCCAGTTCCTGCTTCTCGGCCAGTCCTTCCAGGTTAAGATATGCGGTTATGCCTATTATTACGACCAAAACTCCCAGAATTGCGATTATTGTTCTCTTTTTCATTTTTTTCTCCTCTTATTTTTTACCCCTCTCCGTGCACCCTAATATACGGTACAATTAAATCCTCAAAACGGAACGAACCATGCCCCCCACCGCCATCTCCGACAGAATGCATACCATGATCAGAGATAATTATGACTCTGCCAGGCCAGCTTCTGACCAGCTCTGCTACATAACCATCCATTCTCTTTATTGCCTGCATAGTCTCCGGATGCAGATCTCCATAAATCTCGCCACTGTCATCTACATTATGAAAATGAACCATCACAAAATCATATCCTGGCTCACCCGGCTCACTCTTCAAATGCTCCATAGTAGAGGCGAATATCTCATCATCGACTGTACCGCACTTGTTTCTGTCGACATTAAATACCGGGTAGATCTCCTTATTAAGTATTCTGATCCTTCCGCCGATGAAAACTGCATCTTTACCACGGTCTTTTAAGACTCCAAACAAAGAAGGGACTTTTAACTCTCTCTGTCTACCATAAACACCGCTATATTCTGGAGGTTTGCCGGTTATCATTGCAGCAAGACCAACTCCAGCAAGTTACCGCCGCAAAGGTCAAAGTCACGAAGTTGGAAAGTTGCCTTTCTGGAGTACGCTTGCCCGGGAGTAATGCTAAGAATATTTCTATCTGGTCGGATAATATTGAACCCATAATCCCAGCAAGCTTCATTTTCATGAGCGATCACTATTATCTCTTCTATACCATCAACCGCATCTTCAACAGGTACAGGTACAGGTGCTGCAAAATGTAAAACTCCATGTCCCCAAAGAATAAGTACGAACGCGGCTACGGTAAAAACTACAGTTGCTATAATAAACACGGATTTTATCGGTATAATTCTCATCTCTGTACACCTCCCAAATGCCGGTCCTCAGCATAAGACCCCAGTTTCCCAATCGCCCCTCCGGCTTTAAATTTTTCATACCGTTTAACGATTTTAAAGGCAATCAAACCCCCCAGGCTACCTGATAAAGCTCCGGTGCTAAGAGCAAGAAGTAACGGTATAAGTGGCAGCTTGAAGAAGACGACCATAACCAAAAATGTACCGGTCACGTTTGCCGCCATACCCGCAAAAAAATAATGACCGACTTTATATTCCTGACGCCTCGCAAAGAAAAATACGAGGTCTGCGGCTACGCCCGGAAGTGTATATGTGAGCAGGCTTGCTA
>JACGMN010000071.1 GCA_014061035.1 Candidatus Methanophagales archaeon
GGGGATGTCGTTATCGTAGGCGATAGATCAGATATCCAGATAAGTCTGATCAATTCTGGCTGTTCTGCTATTATAATCACGGGCGATTCACCTGTTAGCTACGAAGTCGAGAGTGCGGCAGCGAAGGCCGGAACATTGATCATTTCTTCGCCTCACGATACCTTTATTACAGCCCACAGCCCGGCTACTTGATCTGTCCACGCCGATCTATTATATTATGTCGAGAGAGGTTCCGGTAGCAAGGTTTTATACTCATATCTCGGAATTGCGGCAGAAAGTTTTAGAATCAGAATATCGCAATGCGTTAATTATAGATACCGATCGCCGGTTACTTGGTATCGTCACGAGGACAGATCTGTTGCATCCAATACGGAAAAAAGTCATTTTAGTAGACCATAATGAGACTTCTCAAGCCGTTGACGGAGTCCTGGAGGCGCATATATTGGAAATTATCGACCATCACCGGGTCGGAGACATATCAACCCTCATGCCCATTCACGTTCGCAATGAGCCTATTGGCGGGATTGCTGCTTTCCGGAATATTATCCGATACTTTGATATTGACTCTATCGACCACAACGGATCGTGATGTAGAGATTGCAGATAAATTAGCTCATATTGCAGAGGTTACGAGAGAGGAATACGAGAAAGAGTTATTGGCAACAGGTATAGATATTAAAAGTAAATCCGCTGCAGAAATAATATCTCACATAATATCTCACGATTTTAAAGAATATTCGCTCGGCGATAAGAAAGTTGCCGTAGGTCAAGTACTGGTGATAGATAAAGAAGAGATACGCGCCAAAGAAGAGGATATAAAATCAGAGATGGAACGATTACGTAAAGAGAAGCGGTACGATCTGATTGTTCTTCTCATTACGAATCCGCTGGAGACGGGCGAAGAGCTCATCGCGAGAGGTGATACGCAGATGATCGAAAAAGCGTTTGGGATTGAGATACAGAACGATAAGGGTTTCATTTCGCAGACCTTATCGAGAAAGAAGGATTTCATTCCTGAAATCGGATACGTTTGCACTACTTCCTGAGTCCTGTATCATGAATCAGGGCATCGCATCATTTTCTTGTGTTTTCAAGCCCGGAAACATTTCTATCTTCTCGGCTTTTAAGTCGCGCGAGACCATGCCTATATTTATCTCGCCTGCACCTGCCGCTCTTACGCCGTGACCCGACCCACCGCCGGAGACTGTTACTCTAACTCCAGGATGCACGTCTCTCATAAGCCTTGCCTGTTCCCTACGCACCCCCATAGCCTTATCGCCGGTATCCAACCGTCATGCTCTTTCTCATTCACATCCACAAACGAAGAGGTGTTTATCCAGCCGCTCTCTGTTTCAAGCGCTTTAACGTGGTGAATCTGCGGATAAGAGCCTGTTATGAGCGTTATATTGTAAGTTTCGTACGGCATCAGAAGAACAGTCCTGTTGAAAGAGATATTACGCCAGTCGCCCACAAATCCATCCCATGAAGCCTCTGCTGCCCATGTTTCGTTATAAATGAGCGCATATTTTGTATGTCCCCCTGTCCCGATGATTGCATAAGTGTATAATTTTGTTGCCGTAATTGTTTTAGTCGGTGTGATCGTGCCTGTGAAAGTGCCTGCGATTGAAGGATACGGATTGGATGGTTCGTCTGTGTCAAATACTGGTGGCGTTACCGCAGGAGCATCGTAAAGTACCTCTACGCCTCTTGCCTTAAGTTGAGGAAGGTAAATTTCGTGCGAATCCTGGCTCAAAGGATTCCCCCGAAGATCGATACCATCTGTTTCAGAGAGACCCTGGTTTGCCACCAGAGCAGAGATCTTGGTTATCTCATTATGTCGAAGACCGAGGGAAATTTTCACTCCTTCCCGTTCCCTAAGCCACCACTCAAACTCAACCTCACCCAGCTTGGTCAAACCAGAAAGAGGCGTTATATCCGCTATCTGATTTCTATCCAGATGAAGCACCCTCAACTCGGTAAGGGCCGACAAGGGAGAGATGTCTGTTATTTGGTTCCAGCCAAGCCGAAGCCCCTGCAGGTTAACGGCGTATTCCAAGCCAGTGAGATCAGATATGCCACGGTTTGATGCCCGAAGTTCGGTAAGCCTTTCAAGATCGGAGCGGTAAATATTTACATCAGCCGGTATTCCCAGCGCCTCACGGATTGCCGCTTCAAGGTTAGGGTCGGGGAAGATCACTACTTGATCTGGTTCTGGCTCGTCTTCAATAACTGTAATTGTCACTGTATTCGAGTCTATGTCTAATCCATATGCATATCTGGGATCGGTATCTACGGTTACAGTGTATTCACCGGTTCTGAAGCCAGTAGTATTAATCAGGAATCCGTCTGCAGTACCTATTAGCATATTATCCAACTCTACTCCCGCACCATCAACATTTATTGCCCTACCATCCTCAGTCCTTATTACCTCTATATCCACCTGAGCGTGATCAGGTAGATTGTGTGATAGGTCCACTCTTACAAGATCACCTACGACTACGCTTGTTATCTCACTATAAGGGTATCTGGATTCTGTTAACTCTATTTCAAGATGCGGATCAACTACGAATAATCTTGTTTCTATATATGGATAGGTTGTATTTAGAATACCATCTCAATCGCGATCAACAAAGTATATGCCTGTTTCTGGAAAGAGTTCAGAATCAAAATCATCAGTTGTTATACCAATAATCACGCCGTCTACTGCATCAGGTATTATTCCTATTATGGGGTTCCCTAAATCATCCCCTTGAAATGTTAATACTTTTCCACGTATCACTACATTAGGTTCACCAACAATTATATCTAACGAATCTCCTGCTGGTACTGGTACTGGTATTGGTATTTGTACGAGCGTGAATGAAACGGTGTTTGTATCCGCATCTAACCCATCTGCATGAGCCCTATCTGTGCTGATTTTTACGGTATACTCTCCTAAATCGAAACCTGTAGTATTGATACTAAATACCCGGATAACATCGATTTTTAAATTAAGTAAATTATCAGCAACTCCAGCTCCATCTGCACGCAATCTAACACCATCAGCCACTCTTGTTAATACGATGTCTGCTTGAGCACATCCTGGTAGATTTGTTGTCAGATCGATTCCTATCCGTCATCCCTCTGTTACGACTGATATTTCATCTTTGGTACCAGGCTCTACTAACCTCAGTGCGAAAGTCAGCGTAGCTACGGATAAAACTGTTTCATTGGTAGTTAACTCGCCGTCGACTACTACATTATCCACAAAATACGTACCTGCCCTTAGAAGAAGCGTTGAATCAAAGTCTTCAGTAGCTGTACCAACTGTCACACCTTCTACAGCCCCTGGAGTGTGCCCTACTATACTATGACCTAGGTCAACACCCCGAAATTCTAAAACCTGGCCGATTATTACTCGATTAGATACCCCTGGGGTTATCTCATTGGTATGACCTGTAGAAGCACTCCCCATCGGCACCACCGCATCGAGCAATGAGGCGATCATAATCGCGACCATCGCAAGCACGATCATAGCTTTCGTTTTAATTCCCGCCTTCACCGTATTCTTCTTGTTCATCTTTTTCTTCATTTTTTCGTTTTCATCCCTTAATCTTTTCCTTTAAAAAGGTAGTATTTATTCTTTCATCTTTATCTTTCGTAATATTCGTAATATTCGTAATATTCCCCCCTCCTTTTTCAATACGCATCAATGGATAATCACGTTCCTCATCGTATTTCACTCGCGCGTGCACTTCCGCCGTCCTGTAACGAACCGCGACCGTTATATCGAGCATTTCACCATTTAATTCGCAGTAGTTGAACTCATTCGCGTTCGCACACTCACGTACCTTCTCCATATCGATATTTACTTTTACGAAGCTCACGTACGGCTGTATCGATATACTTCGTTCTATCGCGGTCTCCAGCTCTTCTGCAGTCTCCGGACTCACAGGTGTGGTGGTGAACTGGTGATAGACTGCGCCCAATTTGATGCCTGCCTCGAATATTGCCTTCTCCCGATCTGTTATCTCTTCTTTTTCTGCCATTTTATTTTTATATAACCCAAAAAGTACAATGAATAAATGGATGTGAATATAGAAAAATGGGAGTGATACCGCCAATCCTGGGACCATGTTTGAAGCAATTGTTCAAGAAGCCATTCACTAATTTATTTCCTGATGTGCCTCCAATCCCGACACCCGGAAATTATCGAGGTATAATTAGCTATGATAGGGATAAATGCGCTGGTTGTGGTTTATGCGCTATGGTATGCCCTAGTGGGGCTATCGACTTTGTAAAGGAGGAGAGAAGAATAAGAATATGGATCGTAAAATGTGCTTTCTGCGCCCAATGCACAAGTGCATGCCCAAAAGACGCGCTTTTTATGACTGAAGAATTCTTATCTGCCGATTACGATAAACATACTAAGGAGTTCATATTAGAGTAAGGTAAAGAGTTGTTTCAGTACCTCTGTCAGCTTCTCAGCAGCAATTCGTACCTCTCCACTCATCTCCATCTCCGCTCCGGAAAAATCAAGATTCTTTGGCTCCACCCCGATCAGTAGAATCTCGGCACTTGTCGCATTTTGAAGATATTTAGCAAGGATGTTCAAAGGTAACTGATGCGTACTTAAAGATAGTCCCTTGATCTCAGACATATCCACAATCCTGATAGCGCCTGGATATTCTCCCATCTTTGCCGAGTCGACCATTATTATGTGCGTAGGGGCAAACGAAATAATTTTTTGTGTGAACGCTTCAGGTATCTCACCACAATCTATAACCATAACGTTATCTTTTTCACTTGCAGATGCAGATGCAGATGCAGATGCAGATGCAGATACGAGATTGTCGATGACATACGGTCCGAGGCAATCGTCACCCCTCAGTCGATTCCCTATACCTAATAAGGTAATTCTTGTTACATTATCCTTCTCTTTATCTTTATCCTTATCCTTATCCCTATCCCTATCCTTACCCAAACAAATTCTAACGCTCAACTCGTCAAGAAGTGTCATAAGATTCACACTCTTGTAATTTATATCTGCGCTCCATCTCTGTAAGATCGACAAATACTTCTAAAGCACCCAATAATTCGCCATCCACGCTTTCTACTGGTACGCAAGAGTACAGGAGATGGATAAATTGCTCATCTCTTTTAATCTCTTCTTCAGGTTCTATCTTCTTCAATCTTATCTCCTTATTCAAGACTGGCTCTTTTTTATCGATCACCGTTTCAGCAATTGGTCTCTTTATATCTTTCGTGTCTAAAACCTCTCCTATCCTCTTTCCTATGAGCTCTTCAGATGATTCCACGCCAACAAATTTAGCAAAGGTATCATCTACATACCGTATCTTCTTATTCTTGTCGATAAATATTAAATGTACCGGATCAGGTATCTTTCTGATCAACTGGTGGATAAGTTCTTCGTGTCTTCT
>JACGMN010000116.1 GCA_014061035.1 Candidatus Methanophagales archaeon
AAGACACGAAATACCTTCTCAATAAAATCTTTCATAAAGAGCACACGCCGAACAACCCTGCACCCCGAACCCCGAACCGTCACGTTTTAAGGAATACGCATGAATTTATGCACTTGCGGAAGTACCATTACGTCTGGTAAAATACGCCCTGCGATCTCCGAGAGCTTAAATAGCTCTTCTATATCTGGTACGATACCAGCACGGTGCAGATGTGGCTGTGTTGTAATATTAACATTAACAGGCTGTAACACAAACTTTAACCTGGAATTAAAGCCCGCAAGATCATCGCATAGTTTTTCTATCTCGTCTACAGCAGTGTTTCTTATTACCACTATCTTTACTATCGTCTCTATTCCGCGATCCGCAGAGATTTTTACGCAGTCCATTGCGTTACTATAAAGATTCTCGTAGTCCTTTTCTTCCACTGCTCGATGGCTCATCAGCTTTATGTCAATCGATGCGAAATCAAAACACTTAGAGTCAGCTAAGGACGCGAAAGCGGTTGCCGAATACCCGTTCGTCTCTATAAAATTCTTTAAGTGCATGACAACCTTTGCCTCCGTTGCTATCTCTTTGACAAAAGAGTGGGATGTTAGAGGTTCTCCGCCAGTATATGAAATACTATGGAGGTCAGGCGTGAGTAAGTCCTTCACACAATCTATCACGGCATTCGTGGAAAGCGGATTCCTCTTACTGTAGGTTTCTTTGTTAAGTAAGAGCAGATTGCAAAATCTCGGCTTCGGATCACGCGCGGATGACGTATCACAATAGAAGCAGGAGAAATGGCAGCCCGCGAATCTGATGAATATCTGTCGCTTACCTGCATACGGACCTTCACCTTGAAAAGAACTGAATATCTCTGTAATATGCCCTGCTTCCATTTGTATTTTTACAATATACTTATACTTTATAACAGTCTCTGCTGCAACGGATCGGTCAACGAGATCACAGACGTCATACGCCATTCAACACGGCTCTTTCCCCATATAAACTCTCCGTGCTCTCGCTCTACTGGTTCTAAGACGAAATAAACCCTATCTCCTCTTATCTCTATATCCTCACCACCCTCCTCCACGTCCATATCATGACCAACGCAGACGTTCTGATCGCAGAAGAACTGACATCTGGTATCGTAGAAGTAGAAACATCTGAATCTTGGCTTTGTCAAACCCAGTGTCTTCCCTTTCCACGCGTCCGTATGCAAGAATTCGCCACTCTCCGCGATCTTTTCCGCAATCCGTATCCGCTTTTCATCAGTGTCTATACTTCGTAAGTACTCCATCCCATCACGTTTTAGCTTTATACTACCCGGTCTTCTGTCTTCTTCCGGGAAGAATTCTTCTACTTCCGCGGAGACCACGTCCCACCTCTGTAACCCGATTTTTAACGGATAAACGCGTTTCAACTCCCAGAATCCATCTACCGCTATTGCCCTGTCGTTTTTGACTGATAAAATCGTTAACTGCATCCTATCAGGTAATAGTTCACTAAACTTACCCTCCTCAAACCATCTTCGTAACGCCCATACCACCCTTTTTTCGTGTTTATGCCTAAACCGTACCAGTCCAATGTCACCCTGCAACTTATGCACATAGACATGATAAGGCACTTTTTGCTTCAATCTCGTTGAACTATCCCTTATCTCGTTCCAGGTAACCGGCTTCGCTTTATCTTCCAGTATCCCTTCCACCTCTTTCTTGAATTTCTCGTAGACCATGCGCACGCTATGCCATCAGTAATTTATTATATAAATTTAAAACATGAATGTAACTACTCAGGTTCAAAGTTCAGGGGTTCGCGGTTCACGGTTCACGGTTCAAGGTTAGACCGATAAAAAGTGAACTGTTTGAGGATATATTTCAAGAAATATGAAGAGCGCACGGTGAACAACCGTGAACCTTTAACCTTGAACTTGACAACCTGAGTATAAGGAAAGAGGGAAAAGGCAATGGTAAAAGGAAAGGGAGTAGGAAGAGTAAAGAAGATGGGAAAGACTGCTGGTGGTGGTGACGATCGCGGACTTATGTCCTCTGCCGGATTGATGCGGTATTACGATACTGAAGAATCATCGGTGAAGGTATCACCGAAGACGATACTGCTCATAGGCGTGTTTATTGGCATTTTGGTCATCGGTCTGCAGATATATTTCGGTGTCTGGCCACCATCGTGAGGTCGATCAACAATGCCGCGGTACAGTTATAGCACGGGTACTGGTATGGTGGATATAAGCGAGAAAGGCGATCTCGAACGTGTAGCTACAGCTTCCGGTAGGATACAATTGCAGAGTAGCACGATAGAGAAGATAATTGGTGGAACGACCAGGAAGGCGAATGTGCTTGAATCTGCAGAAACGGCTGCTATATTAGCAGTGAAAAAGACGCCTTATATGATTCCACTCTGTCACCAGATAAATATCGAAAGTGTAAAAGTTGTCTTCGAAGTAGACGAAGCTGTTATAAAAGCAGAAGTAACGGTGAAATCGACCGGAAAAACCGGTGTAGAGATGGATGCACTACATGGTCTATCAGTGGCGTTGCTGACGATCTGGGACATGGTGAAAGTGGAGGAGAAGGACGAGACAGGGAATTATCCGGATACGAGGATAGAAGCGATACGGGTAGATGTAAAGCGCAAAATGGAGATCAAGATGTAATGCTCATGTTTGGGGTTCGGGGTTCACGGTTAGAGAATGATGAACATAAACCAGTATGAAGATAAGACAATCAACCGTGAACCGTGAACCTTGAACCGTGAACCCTGAACCCAACAACCCGGGTAGTTACGAATTATCCGCCTTCCGCCTTTACCAGTAGCTCATCGAGTGGCTTTTTCCCATAATCTTTTATTATTACGTTGATCTGCAAGATATCCATGGAGATCTCGTTACCGCGGACAGATTTCCGCCGCCGTTTACCCTGCTCTCTCGGCCGGTACCCGGGCGGATTAGTGATTAAAATCCGTTTTCGCGCCGTACCTGCGACATCCTTACGCATCGGCATACCCTGCCTATCCGATCCACCGGTTATCTCCAATGCATAGCCCTCTAAGCCGATAATATCTGCGTCTACAACGTCTCCGATACGTTTCCCAACGAACAAAGCATTCGCTTCTGCATCCTTGCCTTCAACCTTATACGCCTTCCCGGTTCCTACATCACTTATCACAATCTGCATTTTGATCTTGTATCCTAATATACTAAAGTACTGCGTACTTCTATTTAAATGGGTTCACGGTTCAAGGTTCAAGGTTTAGGGTTCAGGGTTCAGGGTTCAGGGTTCATAGATCATGAATCCGGTATAAGTTTTAATCTTTGGATTTAGGATTTAGTATTTTTATATGCCAACCCGTGAACCGTGAACCTTGAACCCTGAACTCCGAACCCGAGTAGTTACCTCATGCCTTTATAAGTAGGTGCATGACGTTATATATAATTATAATATAGTAAAGGTGGAAGAGAAATGATAAGTATAAATAAGTATGGGTTTGATGTATTCGAGGAGATGGAGGATTATGCGGATGAGTTGCGAGTAGGTATATTGGAGCTGGATAACGGGACGACGCTCATAGACGCAGGTGTGGAAGAAGAAGGCGGATTTGATGCGGGAGTATACGTATCGAAGATATGCATGGCTGGACTTGCAAGTGTAACATTTAGCAGTCTCGAGGTCGGCAAATTGGTCGTTCCTGCGGTAATTGTTACTACTGACCATCCGGTGCTCGCGTGCATGGCATCGCAATTCGCGGGCTGGCAGATAAAGACGAAGAATTTCTTCGGTATGGGCTCCGGACCTGCACGGGCGCTTTCACTCAATCCACGCAAATTGTACGATGAGATTGGGTATACTGACGATGCAGATGCGGCGGTATTGGTACTGGAAAGCAGCACGCTACCAGATGAAGAAGTAACAACGGAGATTGCGACTGCATGTGGGGTGGAACCAGAAGATCTTTTTATCGTGGTCGCACCAACAGCATCTATCGCGGGCTCTGTACAGGTATCAGCGCGTGGCGTAGAGACCGGAATTCACAAGCTCGAGACTTTAGGGTTTGACATAAACTGCATAGAGCATGGACATGGTATCATACCGATCTCACCGCTTGTCGGCGACGATGTGAGATGTATGGGTTCAACCAATGATTGCATCATATACTGTGGCCGTGTGTACTATACGGTAGATTACGAGAAGGAGAAGATAGAGGAATTGAAGGATTATGTAAAGAAAGTGCCGTCACAGAATTCGAAGGATTATGGGAAGCCGTTCTACGTCACCTTTAAAGCAGCGGGATTTGATTTCTATAAAATAGACAATGCTATGTTCGCACCGGCAGAGATTACGGTAAACGAAGTGAATAGCGGGCAGACGTTTACGAGCGGAACGGTAAATCCTGAGGTGCTGCTGGAGTCTTTTGGGGTAGAGACGTTATAAGTATAAATAACATACAAGCAGAGAAGGGAGTGAGCAGAGAAGAGAGTTCTGATTTGTTCTTAGGAGACCTTGCTACAGCAGCCACACTTCCTTCTCATCTTCCTTTTTATTCCTTATTCTACCGTGAAATTCCATATTCTCTAATACTTCCTTTAACAGCGTATAAGACGCAGAAAAGTCAAACTCCTCTTTCATAGCGATTTTTAACTCGTTCAAGCCCATTCCTCTCTTTTCTTTACCTATTATCTTCTCTAATAATTCCATCATATCCTCTTGAATGCTCCACGGATATACTACCCATTTCCAATCGCGTATCAGCTCACCATAGAAATCAGGTACGAAACCGGAAGAAGTCTTGTGTTGCATAGTCGCGGTCTTTACATCCTTTGCGCCCATGGATTTGACGTACTCAACGGCGAGGTTTAAGCTCTCTCCCGTGTCGGTTATATCATCTGCTATTATTACTCGCTTCCCGCGTATCAGCTCACGAGCCTTCTCATCAAGTCCGTATTTCAGCTTTGCACCGCCGGTAATCGTGGCTGTTATTCCCCAGTGTTCCATCTTCACACTGAACAAATCCTTGAGTAGAAAGAAATCGCAGAGCATACGAGCTAAAAACAGCCCACCTCTTGCTACTCCGATCATAACTTCCGGCTTGTATCCTTCAGCCTTTATCACTACGCTTGCGTCTCTGCAGAGGTCGTATGCATAGTTCCAATCAACTACCGTACAGGTGAATTTATCGCGCATTGGCATTGTATTACGTTGTATTTGTTGTATTGTATTAATATTGTGACATATTGTGACTGTACTATGAATGACAATATCAAAAAGATTATAAGAGGCAAATAGGAGGCAAATAAATGCTCTATATCCAACCTCCACAAGTACTCGACTGCATCATAAGATTTAGCGGAATAGGCGATGCTCGAACTTTATATTGCAAATTACTGAACTATGATTATCAAGATTTACCAATTCAGATCGAAGATTCACATAACCGGCCCTAAATACGAGCCGGAATCAAGATACAAATTCGTTATATGTAGATATGTGGTAGGGAAATACGAGAAATTGAGAACGGCATCGGAGCGGTTGTGTGAAACTTATGCATTGGATACCAATACTCCAACAGAACTAAAAACGAAACACGATGATGCTTTTAATCTCGAAGCGGTTACGAAACAATTTTACAGTGAATACAAAGCGATATTAGATAAAGATAAACAAATCCAAAATTAGGATTTAGTATTTTTATATATCTAACCCTGAACCGTGAACCCTGAACCCAAGTAGGCACCAATATTTATATGCTACACGCTATCTTGTAGTTTCAAGGGTTAAAAATGAAATCAGACGTGTTAAAACAAAATATCGAGACATTACCGCACCGGGCGTTGTTGATGTCCGCGGGTCTGAAAGCAGACGATTTTGCGCTTGACAGACCGTTCATCGGTATTGCGAATAGTTACACCAATATCATTCCAGGTCATATCCATTTTAATGACCTGAGTGATGAAGTAGCAAGAGGAATTCGAGATGCCGGCGGCATACCATTAGAATGGGGCGTTCCAGGTGTTTGTGACGGCATTGCGATGTTTGTGGAGATGCGGCTAACACTGCCGAGTAGAGAGCATATTGCAGATAATATAGAGATCATGACCCTATCGCATTCTATAGACGGGTGGGTCGGGATAACCAACTGCGACCAGATTACGCCAGGTATGTTAATGGCTGCGGCTCGCCTCAATTTACCCGCGATTATGCTTACTGGCGGACCAATGAGGGCAAATATCGTAGATGGCGTGAAACACCACCCTATTGAAGGTTTTAGCCTCGTTGGTCAGGTCAAAGCAGGTAAGATGACGGCAGAAGAGGCCGAAAAACTCCTGCCTTATATGGGCGCTTGCGGTCCCGGTGCCTGCGTCGGTCTGTATACGGCAAATACGATGGCAATCGTTACCGAGGTATTAGGCATGTCGCTGACCGGGTCTGCAACTACCTTAGCAGTGGATCAGGAGAAGAAGAAGCAAGCGTATGAGACCGGTAAGCGGATTGTGACGCTGGTTAAAGAGAATTGCAAGCCACGGGAAATAATGACAAAGAACGCGTTTGAGAACGCTATGCGCGTAGATATGGCGATGGGTGGCTCGACCAATGCAGTCCTACACATTCCGCCGATAGCCAGAGAAGCAGGCATTGAGATTGATATTGATATCTTTGATTCGATCTCGCGAGAGACGCCAAATATATGTAAGATAATCCCTGCTGGAACGCATGAGATGGCAGATATTGACCGTGCCGGCGGTGTTCCTGCGGTTCTTAACCGGTTAAAGAATATGCTCAGAGATTCTCTGACGATAAACGGGCAATCGATAACGGCGATAGCAGAAAAAGGAAAGGTGCTGGATGACGATGTTATTCGACCGCTGGATAATGCGCACTCAGCGGAAGGCGGCATTGCGGTATTAAAAGGTAATATTGCAGATAGCGCAGTAGTAAAACAAACTGCAGTAGATGAAGCGATGATGGTTCATTCAGGTCCTGCTACCGTCTTCTATACCGAGAAGGATTTGTTGACTGCGATAGAAGCGAAGCAGATTGTTGAAGGTGACGTTATAGTCTTACCATTCCAGGGACCTGCGGGTGCACCAGGCATGCCTGAGATGCTCACGCCGACCGATGCCATAAAAGGTGCAGGCTATCAAAGGGTAGCGTTGATCACCGATGGCGCATTCTCAGGCGCTACTTCGGGACCGTGTATCGGTCATATCGAACCGGAAGCGTACAATGGTGGAGCGATCGCGGCTATACAGGACGGCGATCTCGTCGTGATAGACATCCCCAACCGCGCGATCAATGTAAAATTGAGTGATTCTGAGATTGAGGAACGAATAAAGAATGTCAAAACGCCGGAACGGAAATTAACTCCGTTATTAGAGACGTACCGGAAGAGGTTTACCGGTATTAATTGTTATGGTAAGAAATTATGAAAATAGCGATTTTGGGCGGTACCGGGGAGCAAGGTTTTGGTCTAGCGTTGAGATTTGCTAAGAACATGAACCACGAGGTTATAATAGGTTCAAGGAAAGAAGAGAAAGCGGAAGACGCTGCAGAGAAGGTTAAATCTGTATTAAAAGGACGGGGAATAGACGCAAATGTTTCGGGCTTAGGGAATAGCGGTGCCGCAAAAGAGGGAGATGTTGTAATCCTCTCATTGCCATATCAATACAGCTCAATAGTCAAAGAGCTAAAAGAGCTTCTGGCTGCTAAAATTGTCGTCTCCATGGGTGTTTCATTAGCAACCGTGATAGGAGATAAGCCGACAAGATCTCTACCACCACCACAAGGCTCTGTTGCAGAGATGATAAGAGAAAAACTGAAAGATTCAAGAGTCGTTAGTGCATTCCAGAATGTCTCTTCTGAGGCATTGGAGAATCTGGACAATCCTGTTGATTGCGATCTCCTCGTCTGTGGAGATGACGAGGAGGCAAAAAGTGTTGTTATGACTCTGGCTGATGAAATTCCAGGAATTAGAACGATAGATTGTGGAGAACTGGAAATGTCAAGGATCGTTGAGCAGATAACACCACTATTGATAAAATTAAATATAAAACATAAAATAAAATTGGGTGCCGGGATAAGAATTACAGGGATATGATATGAATAATGGTAT
>JACGMN010000011.1 GCA_014061035.1 Candidatus Methanophagales archaeon
TCATCTATACTGAAAGTTCAATGCGAAAGATAATAAGAGACCCTCTGCATGGGTACATTGAATTAGACGAGCTTGCACATGCGATATTAGACACTGTGGAGATGCAGCGGCTGAGGCGGATAAGACAACTTGGTTTCTCTTATTTGGTCTATCCGGGAGCGAATCATACGAGATTTGAGCACTCGCTCGGGGCATACCACTTGATGAACATTCTGCTTGAAAGGCTAAATGTAGCGAAAGAGGAAGAGCAGGAGCTTCTTGTTGCTTCGTTGATCCATGATACCGGACATGGCCCCTATTCGCACGCGACCGAGCCGCTGATAAAGAAGTTCACGGATAAAGGACATGAAGAGATCGAATCGATGATCTTTGCCGATAGAGATGAAGATAAAGACGCGGAATCAACAGCACCGACTATTCTGAAAGTCGTCGAAGACTACCGCCTGGATAAGAGAGAGATAATAGGATATATAAAAGGAGAAAAGCAGATTTTTTTTAGAAAAAGGGATTTTTCAAGGGTTTTAAACGGTGAAATAGACATAGACAAGATGGATTATCTGGTCAGGGATTCGTACTACACAGGCGTGGCATACGGTGTTGTTGACAATATAAGGCTTATTCAGGGCTTGGATTTCTTCAAAGGAGAAGTCGTCATAACCGAGAAAGGGATACTACCTGCCGAGTATCTGCTCTTTTCACGGTTATTGATGCAGCCCACTGTTTATAATCATCACACCAGCCGGATAGCACAGTTGATGTTCTTGAATGCACTCGAAGATTTTATTGAATCTATTGAATCTGCTACAACTATAACTATAGCTATGATAAGAAGAATGGACGATTCTGAAATAAACATCGCACTCAGGAATGCAAATAGCTATCCGAAAGAGATAGTGACGCGGATAAACGAGCGGCGGTTATTCAAACGTGCGGTATATACAAAGGTAAACGAGCTGGCAGATGGTCTCGTGGAAGAACTGAGCGAAGAGCGGAGGGTACAGGAAGTAAAGGAAGAAATAAGCGCACGAGCCGGAGTCGATAAGAAGTATGTACTGGTAGATTTTCAAAAGCCAAAAGGAGATGAGTTAGAGGAAGGTGCGGCGAAAGTGGTCATTGGGAACGAGTTCAAGAATTTGCGGGAGGTTTCATCGATGGTCTCTCTGCTCAGCAATGCGTTCCAGGAAAACTATAAAATTGGGGTCTATACTCCTGAAGAGCACAGAGCCGACGTGAAGAGGGTTGCAGAAGGAATATTGCTACGTTAGCTAAGATAAATGAAAAGATCGGACATATCGGGATTTTATAAACTGAATCCTGCGGAAAGATTGAAGATCGTAAAGGATTTTGCAGGACTGAGTGATGAAGCGGCAGCAATTCTAAGTAATACTGCTTCTCTTGGAGATTTAGCAGACCTGATGGTAGAGAACGTTGTTGGTACAATGCCGCTGCCGGTAGGCATTGCCATGAATTTCCTGATCAATGGTAAAGATTATCTGATACCAATGGCGATCGAGGAGACTTCAGTCATTGCAGCCGCGAGCAATGCAGCAAAGATGGCACGAACAGGACCTAGAACGAAAGCCGGCGCCGGAACCGGGTTTCAGACGAGTTCTACGGAACCTGTAATGATCGGGCAAATCCAGCTAATGAACGTTCCTGATCCTTCATCGGCAAAGTTCACTATTCTCGCAAATAAAGACCGGATTTTAGAGATTGCAAACGAACAAGACCCCGTGCTCGTGAATCTTGGCGGTGGCGCGAAAGGTCTCGAGGTAAAGGTAATTGATACTGATACGGCTGCGGGTTCAATGGTGATTATCCATCTTCTGGTAGATGTTAAGGATGCTATGGGCGCAAATGCGGTAAATACGATGGCTGAAGCAGTTGCACCGTTTATTGAGCAGATCACCGGTGGAAGAGTATATCTAAGAATCATCTCGAACCTTGCAACGCATAGGTTAGTATCTGCGCGAGCGGTCTTTGCGAAGGACGCGATAGGCGGCGAGGAAACGGTTGATGGAATTATTAATGCATACTTATTCGCGAAGTATGATCCGTATAGATGTGCAACGCATAACAAGGGTATAATGAACGGGATAGACGCAGTCGTAATCGCAACTGGCAACGATTTCAGGGCTGTTGAGGCAGGTGCATATACGTATGCGTTCATCACCGGAAAGTATCTTCCATTAACACGGTGGGAAAAGAACAGAGATAATGATCTGGTTGGAACTATCGAACTACCGCTTGCGGTCGGTATCGTTGGTGGTGCGATCAGGGCTCATCCTACGGCAAAGGTAAATCTCGAGATACTCGGTGTGAAGACGGCAAACGAGCTCGCTGAGGTCATTGCAGCAGTCGGTCTCGCACAGAACTTCGCAGCACTTCGCGCACTGGCAACGGAGGGTATTCAGCGCGGACACATGTCCTTACATGCACGGAACGTTGCAATAGCGGCTGGTGCGGACGGGAAGTAATAGGCTAAAAGCTAAAGGCTAAAGGCTAAAGGTAATAGGTAAAAGGTAAAAGGTAAATAGATGTTCATGTTCCCAAGAGTTAGACTGAGGCGATTGAGAAGATGGAGACTGATAAAAGAGACGCAGATCTCCGTAGATGACCTGATCCTTCCGGTCTTTATAGACGAAACGATAGAAGGAATAGGAAAAAGACCGGTTGAATCTATGCCAGGGCAGTACAGGTTCTCTATCGAGAGCGCGGTAGAGGAGGTCTCGGAAGCAGAATCGCTCGGTATAAAATCTGTACTCTTGTTCGGAATCCCGGCTCCGGAGAGTAAAGATGAGAATGGAAGTGGAGCATACAAGAAAGAAGGAGTCATACAGAGGGCGGTTAGAGCGATAAAAAAGGAGCATGAAGACCTCGTTGTTATAACTGATCTATGCCTCTGTGAGTATACGAGTCATGGACATTGCGGGCTTATAGAGAATGGTATAGTCGCAAACGATCCGACACTGGAAGTGCTGGGAAGAATAGCAGTGAGTCATGCTGAAGCAGGTGCGGATATTGTAGCACCGTCAGGGATGATCGACGGGATGGTGAAAGCGATAAGAGAGGAGCTCGACAGTACTGGCTTCACAGATACCGCTATAATGTCTTATGCCGCAAAATACAACTCTGCATTATACGGTCCTTTCAGAGAAGCTGCGGACTCAGGGTTCAACCACAAATTCGGTGACCGGAGCAGCTATCAGATGGACTTTTCTAATGCGAGAGAAGCGCTCAGAGAGATAGAGCTTGACATTGCAGAAGGTGCAGACATCGTAATGGTAAAACCCGCTATTTTTTATCTTGACATAATTTATAGAGTCAGTGCCAGCTTCGGCTTTAATCTCCCACTTGCCGCTTATAACGTCAGTGGCGAGTATTCAATGATAACCACGGCATCGGAGAAGGGTTATTTAAATCGCGAAGAAGTGATGATGGAAGGACTGGTAGCGATAAAGAGAGCAGGTGCTGATCTGATCATCACGTATTTCGCGAAAGAAGCTGCAAAGCTTTTATCGAGAAATCGCATTTAAAATCCCCTCAAACGTGTTTTCTTCTGCAATAAAATCGACTCTTATTCCTTCCTCGCTTATAGCTTCCGCGGTTAAAGCACCAATTGCCGCGATCTTTGCAGTTCTGAATATCTCATCTGCCAGACTTAGCTCTTTAGAGAACCGTAAAAAAAGTTTGAACGTCAATGAACTGGTAAAGAGGAGATAGCCTGGTTTATACTTTACTAACATCCAGAAAAGTTCTTTTAATTCGCACAAATCCTTCTCTTTTATCCTGTATATCGCTATATCTACTACAAAAGCTCTTTTGCTATCCAGAAAAGTTATGAGCCCCTTATTACCTTCCGAGCTCCTGAGGAATACAATTCGCTTATCTTTCACGTGGATCGCGTTGAAAATCGACTTTAGACCTGCGGTACTGTAATTGCATTCCGAAGGCATTAAATTCACACGCAATCCTCTCTTCTCAAGCTCTTCTCTCGTCATGCTACCAATAGCACAAAGTTTCACACCAGCATTCAGAAATTTCTTCTTCAAATCAATCTTCCCGTCACACATCTCGAACGATCTTCGAACGCCGTTTGCGCTCGTGAAGACTACTATCTCTACGTCTTCTTCAAAGACCGCTTCGATCTCTTTTACAGCATCGTTCCTATCCACGAGTTCAAATAACGAAAATCCGAAGAAATCGAAGCCGTGCTTCTCTGTTATCTCCTTCGTACGATGCAGCAAATTCCCTGGTCGAAAAGCCGCTATCTTCCTTCGCATATTTATCTTATAGTATATAAAGTATAACTTCTACCGGTTTCTGTTTTCTTGTATGTCTAACCGTGAACCCTGAACCTTATAGTTACAGCTTCATCCGTCCTATACTTATATATTTGATATGACTTTTCACCCCTTCTTCTTTTCCTTCTCTTACTTTTTCTCTAAACGCAAATATCATCCGCTTCCGCACGCCATGTGCCAACCGTACCGCGCGTGCTAATTCAAGCATCGAAAAGAGATGATCATCTGATAGCACATGGATCAAATCCGGTGAATGCCTCTGGTTTAATGCTCTGTACGCCCTGAAATGGGAGCCAAATTTGAAACCGGTCTTTACTATCTGGCCTTTAACCCGTAAATCATCGTAAACTCTGTACTTATCAATAAAATTGCTCTCGATTGTCGCGGCATGCTCGATGAACTGCTCGGAACTCAGCTCCTGTTCCAGCTCTTGCCCCATCGCCGCCACCACCACCAGCAGCTCGTTCTTAATTAAATAAGCAGTTTCAACGAGCGATAGCAGTAGCCGGTTCTCCTTCGTTAAATTGCCATAAAAGCCATCCTTATAGAGGTTCACAGCTAAATCCTTATCTGATAGGACTGCTCTATCTCCAAACAAAAACGCTTTTGTTTTAGCTCTTCTCATCTTCGTTCTCCCGGCTTCTCTTTTTTGCTTGCGCTCCTCCGCACAATCAAGATCAAACTTTGCTTCCTTCACCTCATAGTACGTAATGTCGCTTTCGTCGTCCACAACTGCAATAATCAGCCCTTTTCTCATATTATGCGATAAAACAAGAAGAGCTGCCATATCTCTCACTGACAAAATCTCGCGTTCTGATGAAATACGGATGAAGTACCGTGCAGGCTTAGACTTCGCTCCAGACTCAGACTCAGACTCAGACCCAGATCCGGACTCGGACCCTGTTCCACGAGGATAGAGCAGAAAATAGGCTTCGCCTACCCGCACTGCATAGCCTCGCTCTTTCAGGTCCTTGTAGACGATATATCTCGCTCCGAAGTTAGGATTGATCTCCAGCGCATGCTTCAAGAACTCTTCAAACGTGAGCTCTGTATCTTTTTCAGTTTTTATTATTATCCTTCCGGTATCGAGCAAAAAAGCAGCCTCTTCAAGCGATAACGTTAATTTAGCAGCTTCTGGTCTTGAGACTAAAACCTTCTCCCCTGATAGTACTCCGTCCATCTTATTAACTTCCTGGTTGTGTTGCAAGACCGATTAAAATTATAAAAAAATCCTGAGGGAAATATCCAATCTTTTAATTACCAACTCTGCCATTTCTATCACCGCTAATAATATTGGCAAGGAATATATAACTACTTTCTCTTCAGCTTCAATTTTGAGACAAAATTCATTTCCGGTCGCGAGATCAAAAAAATCCCGGAATCCCAGCATCAAATCGCTGAAAAAAGAGGGAAAATAAATTATAGACCCAGATTAACGCTCGTGGGCTCCGCCCCACGGTAGAGTAGGAGGAGGTCTTTCGACCTCCGTCCCCTCCTCGAACCGCACGTACGGATTTCCCGTATACGGCTCTCCTTTCAAACTTTAGGAAAGTTTGATCAAAATGCTTCGCTGTTGCCCCATTGCAAGGAGTGAGATTACCACGCAGGGTTCAAGAGCGATGACAACGAGTTCAAGCCCAGATTTCTCAGAAATGCATTCAATATACGCCGATTACTGTTGTAACTCTTCCTCTTCTCTTTAAATGCTCGCAACCTCATTCTTGTCCATCCGTCGAGATCCTTGTATAGCCAATTGACGTTTGCTATCTTGAAATAGTTCCCCCAAAAACTTTTAAGAAAAGTTTTACAAGAAAAGCAGAAAATAAATTAGGGACGCAGATTAACGCTTGCCTGCGCGTCCCGCGCGCAAGCAGGCAGATGATAAGGATCAACACGGTTAGACTAAAATAAATCTGCGTAAATCCATGTAAATCTGCGTCCTAAATAGGTAGATGTTATACTTTATATACAACGAGAAAAAGAATAAAATTAAGATGGTTTCAGTACACCATTAGCTACTTTATTCCAAAATAATCATGATTTCTTGTGTTAATCTTGTGAAATCTTGTGGTTTTTTTTATGTAGCTATACAAATACCACGCTTCTTATGGGTATTGCATCCATAAACCACGTACTTGGGCGGGCAGTGGATTTACAAGACGAGTAATACAAAACAGAGAAACTTTGACCATGCTTCGTTAGATAAGCGCAGCCAATACTTTTATGAGGTTTTTGAGGTTATACATACTGCTGATGAGTTACACATAAATAATGGCGAAGCCTGGTATTGCGGAGAGCCTCCATCTTTTACGAATAGAAGAGTCTTCTGGAAGTCAGATGCTATCGATACGGGCTAACAGCACAGGAGGGATCTAACCCTCTGGCTGATCAGGCTACGAGGCACAGCCCTAATAACCTATCCACCTCTGAATGAAGAGGCTGTCCCACAATTCAAAATCCCAACAAAAGAAGCCCAAATACCACTACACGACTTTTGTTTGCGAATTGCTGTGTTTTGGTATACGAACCCGGGAGCTGCCGAAAACAGCGACCAGCGCCTATAACTCATGAATTTCTTCAGCCGCTGTTTGATTATGGAATTATGGGACAGCCTCTGCAGTTCGAGCGTAGTGACTTATGGATTGTATGCTAATAAAAAAGCTTACAGGTATTTCTGGAAATAAAGCT
>JACGMN010000029.1 GCA_014061035.1 Candidatus Methanophagales archaeon
CGCTGCACTTCTCGCTCTCCTGAGGTGCCATCCTCCTCTCTTCGAGCTGCTATCGCATCTATCTCATCAATGAACAGGATGGAAGGAGCTTTCTCTTTCGCCAACTCGAACAGCTCCCTCACCATCCACGCACCTTCACCGATGTACTTCTGCACCAATTCAGAGCCTACGACACGTTTAAAAGTGGCGGATGTACGGTTTGCAACCGCTTTCACAAGCAGTGTCTTCCCGATACCTGGTTCTCCTATCAGAAGAACACCTTTTGAAGGCACGACACCGATACGCTTAAATCGCTCTGGCTCGATCAATGGTAGTTCAACAGCCTCCGTTATCTCTTCCATCTGATACTTTAATCCACCTATCATTTCATAATTTGCGTCCTGAGATTCTATTACCTCCATACTAGATACCGCAGGGTCTTTTGTAGACGGAAGAACCGCTACTACAGCCAGCGATTGTTGATCCAACCCGACTTGCGTACCCGCGGAGAGATTTTTACGCTCTACAAGCCGCTGCAAGTAATTGAGAACGAATCGAGGTCCTGTGCTTTATCCTATCCTGCAAGTATCTCAAGTGTTCATCGCCAGAAGATGCATCGACACCTGCACCCGCACCCGCACTTGCACCTGCACCGGACCTGGCACCAGCACCGTCGACTACTTCTTCTCATTTTCTAAAAAAGTTTTCTGCTTACCTATTTTCTGCTTACCTATTATCATATCAAGAGCTGCTATAAACTTCTCCTCAGTCTTCTCTGGAATGGATGCACCCGCGGCAATAGGATGTCCGCCACCAAAGCTGCCTACTTCTCTTGATGCCTTCTCCAACGCCTTAGCGAGATCTATTCTACTCGATACAGGCGGCAGCAGCAGTTTCTTATTACAGCGTGCGGATACCTTTGTTTCAGGTTTCTTTCCGTTCTCCGTCCGGTCCATCCGATTTAACACTATTACTGGCTTATCTGTGCATAAATAATCTGCTACTATTCCAGCTAAAATTCCCGTTACACCGCGTTCCTGCACGTGGAAATAAAAAATATTTTCTCGCTCTTTTATCGCGTCCTCGCCATCTGCACTCTCTATCCTGGTCAATTCAGAGACAAGTTTGTTTTGAATACTTGTGTAAAACGCACCCGCTTCCTCTACCAGTCTGTCTTCACGCAGGCACAGCCCGATACCAATTCCAGACTTACCTAACCGCCCACATGCATCTATCACCTTCATAAATGTCATTCCATCCCGTATCACCTCAGAATGGAAGATATACGTTGTTCCAACCAATACTTCATCGCTGATATCTGGTTGCGATTCCCGTAATAGCGAGAACAACGCAGTAGTCAATCTTTTCTCCTCTTCTATCGTCAAATCGCTTGAATTCTTATCACGCTCTATATCCAATTTTTTCAAAAACGCGTCTACACACTCTATTTTACCTGCGAGCGGGATATAGGGGTCGGTAGCGAAGAAGATCAAATCACGAATTTTACCACCGCCGAGCTTCAACCCGGTTTTAACAGATATAACACCCTCTTGTAGTGCTTCATCCAAAATCATCCTGTTTAATCCGGTATTAAGCTCTAGTTTATCGCCCAATGTTCCTGCGACTGCAAGTCCGGCGAGGTCTATATTGCCTTTACCTGTTTCGTCATCTGACATGCATCTTGCCACGAGATAAGAGAGCCCTGCGGCACAGATTGTGCTACCGCGTTCATTTGTCAGCTCGTGCTGCTCTTCATTCGCATCCGCAGCACCGTTTCCTGTGCTTGTGCCAGTGCAGCAGGGATTTATAAGGACTGGAGAGGAAAGGGATGAGGAAGAGGATGCGTTAAACAGATTGATGTGCGCGGATGTTAGGGGTATAGGCGCGTGGTGGTCTATAATTACTACGTCCTTCTCTTTTAGATACTCATATAGCAGTTCAAGTTGTGCAGTGCCCATATCGCAAATTATGATCAGGTCTTCATTTAATCCGCGAATAAAAGATCGCTCCAGTTTGCTTACAATGGTCGCGTGGAACCGCATACCTCTTCTGAGTAAAGCGTTACAGATAATCCCTGCCGAGGTTATCCCATCCGCGTCATAATGCGAGATAACCCGTGCATAATCATGCTTTTTTATTATCACTGCGCCATTTTCCACGCTCTTTTGTAGTGCTGTCATAGCTTTACCTTAAATAACCTTCTCTTTGCTATTTATTATTTATTATAGATAGAGAAGAGATAGAATGGAAGTCTTGGCAGGGCGTGTGGCCTAGTTAGGATATGGCGGCAGCCTCCTAACAAACTTTTAGAAAAAGTTTGATCAAAAAATGCTGCGCAGAAACTTTTAGAAAAAGTTTGATGGTCAAATTGGGGGAAAGCTGCAAATCACGGGTTCAAATCCCGTCACGCCCGTGCATGCACCTTTTCACTGTCTACTACTATGACATCCTCTATCGCGTTGACAGCATCGAACGGTATGAAGATATAACCGTCCATCTTTTTAAACCTGCTTATGTTAAGCTCCTCAGCAGGTTTAACTACTAATTCTTTCAACATACCTGATCCTGTCTCTGCCACCATATTCTGCAATACGCCTATTTCACGACCTTCCGAGTCCACGACACGTTTATTACTTAACTTCAGTGCCGATAGTTTCTGCATTTTCATTCCTATCCTCTTCGTTCCTCCTTTCAACACTCCGTAATTTCTCACGGAATTTTAAAAAATGCGTGCCCAATATTTTCACAAAAAGAGCTGGCTCGCCTTTTGTAACTATAATCTGTTCTTCTTTTCCTATCGCTCTGTAAAACTGCCCATCTATGACTAAGTTAGCGCCCCTCGTCTCCATGAGTTCCAGACTTATCACGCTGTTTATATCTACGACTGTTGGTCGCACAGAAAGTTTAAAAGGCGCTATTGGCACTATTATGGTTGCGCCCACCACTGGGTCTACTATTGGTCCACCCGCACTCATTGCATACGCTGTACTTCCGGTGGTGGTTGCAAAGATAATACCGTCTGCTCTTAGCCGGTCTAACTCCCACCCATCGATAAAGGTGGCGAAGTGAAGCATCTTCCCTGGTTTCGGCGTTATTACGACCGCTTCATTCATCGCGTATGGTATCTTCTCCTTCCCTTCTGATCCAGCTATCGTTACAGACAGCCGCTCTTTACGCTCGACCTCAAACCCTTCTAATAACCTCATAAGTGTAGAAACGCTCTCTCCCGGCTGTATCTCCGCTAAAAACCCGATAGCACCCATGTTTATCCCCAAAACAGGTGTTTGATGCTTTAACGCATGAAGCGTCCTCAGGATTGTGCCATCGCCACCAATGCAAATCATAAGGTCAACGTCCATCTCTTCTATCTTCATACCATGATCATAACCATAACCATGACCATGACCATGCGTTTGGAGCTTATACGCTGTCGCTTCGTCTAATATTACTTCAATTCGATCCCGATCATCTACGGATTCAACCAACCTCTTTAATACGAATATATCCTCTTCTCTTCCTTTACACACTATACCGATACGTTTCGGCTGAATCACGGTCATTCTATTTTTTTTGAATATTTCTCGCGCTACTCGGAGAGCCGGAATATTGCCTCAGCTAAATCCCCATTTGTTTCGAGTAATGCCGCTTTCGCTTTCGTCTCACTGCAGCCTGTCTTGTCCATCACTATCTCTATATCTTCTTGAGCGATATTCAAAACAGGCTCGCGGTCAGATCCAATCCGTGGCCGTTTTACCGGGGTGCCAGTTACTTGATACATCTTCGAGCCCGATGCGTCCATAATAGTAACGATAGCGTCCTCAAAGACTATTTCGGCATCCGCAGTTCTTATCACGACTTCCTCGACATCGCTTATCTCTTCCAGGCTTATGCCCATCTTTTTCATTTGCTGACTTAATCTTTTAGGATCTAAGCCGGCACCCTTTCTAAATCCACCGCGCATTTTTCTTTGCCTCTTTATTATTTTTTATTGTAGTTGTATCGTATCATATACAATAGAATTGCTACTTATTATAATAATAAGATACAAGAATATAAAAAGCATAGCTGGAGGGAGGGCCCGTGGTCTAGCTGGAATGACGTCGCCTTTACGAGGCGAAGGTCATGCGTTCGAATCGCATCGGGCCCATTTCGTACATGTTTAGTTAATATTACATCAACAATTCAACTTCCACCTCATCACCTTCTTCTATTATTTCCTTCCCTTTCTCCATGAATATATACCCCTCAGCCTTTGATAGCGTTGTAATTGCACCGGAGCCTGTAAGGATAGGATAAGCAAGAAAGGATGCTTCTTCCTGCTTTTTCACGGAATTCTTAACTGGAACTGGAACTGGAACTATATTGACTAGCACGTATTCATTTCGTCCGCGCTCGGAGAAGATTCTCTGCGCTGCCTTTGCTTCTATTCTCTTTTCATTGTATCCTCTTCTTTCAGTACCAGTACCAGTACCAGATATCGTGCGGAGTAGGGGTGCAACGAAAAGGGAGAAGGTGATCAATGCGGGTGTGGGGTTCCCGGGCAACCCGAAAAAAGGCTTTTCCGCTAATAGCCCAAAGATGAACGGTTTTCCTGGCTTTATATCAACGCCGTGCACGAGAATCTTGCTCTCGGCACCGGCACATTCTTCTATCGCTCTGAGCAGCAAGTCGTCAACGCCTGCAGATGTACCGCCAGTAGCAATTATAACGTCAGCACCTTTTTCCAGCGATTCCGTTAACTTTAATGAGATCTCTTCGATGTTATCACGGGCAATTCCAGCGAAATGAGGGATGCAGCCGCTCTCCCGAACAGAATCGCAGAGTGTCTGTGCATTAACATCGTATATCTTCGCAGGAGCGAGGACTTCTCCAGGCGCTATCAGTTCATTACCCGTAGATATGATTGCTACAGTCGGTTTTTTACGAACATAAACTTCATTTATACCACAAGCAGCCAGGATACCGGTCTCACGTGGTGTAAACGTAGTTCCGCTCCTTACTATCTGCTCTCCTCGCTTTATATCTGAGGCAGCCGGCATGATATTCTCGCCCGGTGCAACCGGGCGGTATACCTTCACTTTCTTTATCGCACCGTGATCACTATCACCGGTGTACTCAGAGGTATCTTCGACTTTAACAACCGCGTTTGCTCCTGTCGGGATCGGTGCACCGGTAGATATACCTATACAATAACGTTTCTCAACAGATTGTGAAGTAGCTGGAGATTCTCCAGCAGAGAGATAGCCCTTTATGATAAGAGATATAGGGTTAGTCTCATCAGTATAAAATGTATCAGACGCTACTACTGCGTAGCCATCCATGATTGCACGATCAAACGTAGGAACATCGATAGCGGAAAAAATGTCTGAGGAAGCAATCCTACCGAGTATATCGCTTATGCCGACCTTCTCTGCAGATCCGCCTGCGCCTGCGCCTGTTCCTGCTCCTACTCTTACCCTTGCAACCTCTGCGGCGATCTGTGCAATTATCGCATCTACTTCAGTCTTCCGGGTGATCTCTAAGAACTGCTTCCCCATCAACAAGAAATATTTTCTGCTTTTTTGTGCTTTTTTTTGTACTTATCTCGTTCTCTCAGCGATCTATCTATCTATTTTCTCTTTACCCCTTAGATTCCGCTGTCTTGGTCTCAGATCGGCGGTATCCTAGCGCCTCGAACATTTCTATTGGGAACGGAATGAGCACAGTAGTAGATTTTTCTTCTGTTGCATCTTTTATTGTCTGGAGCGTTCGGATAAACATCCCGCCTTTTTCTTTTTGAAGAACAGCTGCAGCTTCTGCAATCTTCTTTGCTGCCTGGAACTCGCCATCTGCTGTAATAATTCGTGCTCTTCTATTCCGCTCTGCTTCTGCTTGCGCCGCCATTGCACGCTGCATCTCTTTCGGTATTTCTACATCCTTTATCTCTACTGCAGTAACTTTTATTCCCCAAGGATCAGTCGCGTCGTCTATTATAGCCTGTAACTGTTTGTTAAGCTTGTCTCGTTCGGAGAGTAATACATCCAACTCTGCCTGACCTATCACCCCTCTCAGCGTGGTAAGAGCGAGTTGAGCAGTAGCATACTGGAATTGCTCCACCTCGGTTATCGCGCGCTCAGGATCAAGCACGCGGTAATAAACGACCGCATTCACTTTCGTCGTGACGTTGTCCTTAGTTATGAGCTCTTGCGGCGGAATATCGAAGACCGTTACTCGTAAGTCTAACTTGGTCATGGTCTCGATGACTGGGATAATAAAGAACAGACCCGGTCCCCTCGCACCTACTAACCGTCCAAGCCGAAAGATTACGCCTCGCTCATACTCTTTCACTACCCTTATCGCTGCTGCAAATACAATAAATACAAATAGCAATATTCCTATTATCCATTCCAAAGCCATCTTGTTTTTTATACCTCCTCCTTTAATTCTATTTACTTCGATAATATCATTCTACTAGCAGGTATATATACTTTATCAGTAACTACTCAGGTTCAAAGTTCGGGGGTTCACGGTTCAAGGTTCAAGGTTAGACCGGTAAAAATCGAAGGGTGTGAGGATATATCTTTAAAACAATTTTAAAATACAGATACATAGATAGCACGAATTGTAACAAGATGGGATGAAAGATGCCCGTGCCGGCGAAGCATAAGAGCGGTAGATTGATGCGTTACAAATGCGCTATACTCACGATAAGTACCTCTAAGTCTAAATACTGGAAGAAAGAAGGTGGTGAAAGAGATAAAAAAAGGGACATCGGCGACCTATCAGGCGAGATCGCGAAAGAGCTTGTTAGCGATGATGGGCACCACGTCGAGTATTATAACGTACTTCCCGATGACGCGGATAAAATATTCGATGGCATACTAAAGTCGTTGATGACCGATGCAGATTTCATTATTACGTCTGGAGGAACAGGATTGGCGAAGAATGACGTTACAATAGAGGCGGTATCAGGACTTCTAAAGAAAGAGATAACAGGGTTTGGCGAACTTTTCCGGTTGAAAAGTTATGAAGAGATAGGCACTGCTGCGATATTAAGCCGTGCGATTGCCGGCGTAAGTGTAATAGACCAGAAACCGATCTTCTGCCTGCCCGGCTCTCCAGCAGCGGTAAAATTAGCAATGACTGAGATTATCCTGCCTGAGATAGCACATATAATGAAGCATCTGCGCGAATAGAATAATTGATGGGGTCGGTGCGATTTGAACGCACGATCGGCGGGTCTGGAGCCCGCTGCCATTCCGGACTAGGCCACGACCCCGCGATCTTATTTTATATCTCAGTTTAGTACATTATTAAGAAATAGCTATCTCTGCACCTGAATCACGCATATCAGTGAAGAAAGAAGGATAAGAGATATTAGCGCATCCTGCTCCCTCTATGACTGTCACTCTCTCGCTCTCGCCTCTGCCTCTGACGGAAAGAGCAGCAACTGTGAGAGCCATTGCCAGTCTATGGTCATCGTGAGAATATACCTTTACCGCTTTTAATCCTTTCTTGCTACGTCCTTCTACCAGCAACCCGTCTTTCCTCTCCTTTATTCTCACACCCATCTTCGTCAACTCTTCTGCGAGAGACCGTAAACGATTGGTCTCTTTGTATCTGAGATGTGCTACGCCGGTTATCTCGGTGGTGCCATCAGCAACTGCGGCTAATACAGCAATTGTCGGAACTAAGTCCGGATTCTCACGCATATTTACTTTTATCGCTTTTAACCCTGTATCTTCTGTACCTTTTACTTCGACAACTCCTTTCTCCTTCTCCCAACTTATAGATACGCCCATCTCAGCCAGTAGCTCCACTATCCGGGAATCGCCCTGCGCAGAAGAGAACAGGTTTCGTACTTTTAACTTTGAATCTGTTATCGCTGCCGCGGCTAAGGGATAAGAGGCAGAAGAGAAATCGCCGGGTACCGCGAACCGCCGTAAATCATAACTGCCTCCGCCTTCTACGTGAAAAGAATAATCATTAGAGGCTTCAAGGTCAATATCGATATCCACACCTGCTTGCTTTAAGACCTCAACCGTCATTCGCATATAGGGTACTGAACTAAGATTCTGCGCAAGGATATAGGAATCTTTCGCTGCGAGTGGAGTTGCAATGAGTAATGCAGATATGAACTGTGAACTAATAAATGTATCTATCGTTGTCTCTCCACCGGACAACCTACCTTTTACGACTATCGGCGCTGTTCCATCGCCTTTCGTGGAGAATGCTTCTGAACAACCAAGGTCGATCAACGATTTCAGTAGCGGCAAATTTGGGCGCTTTCTAAGCGATTCGTCTCCGGTTATGACCGCCGCCTCCCCGCCTCTGCATAATGATGAAACAGCGGTGAAGAACCGTAAAGTCGTACCTGAGTTTCCGGCATTTATAACATCTTCCGGTGTATCCGGGCTGCCTTCAGTACCTTCTACTATTATTTTCTTCGCGTGCTCCCTACCATCGCCATCGTGCTCTACCGAGACAGTCGCGCCAAAGTATCGCGCAGCATTGATGCTCGCTTCCGTATCTGCCGCTAACAGCGGATAAACAATTTCGCTCCGCTTCGCTAACGAGGCTATCGTGATCGCTCTATGCGTATAGCTTTTAGATGGAGGTGCGATCATCTCGCCTTCTACTTTTGACCTTCGCACTCTTGCTGTTGTCATTGCTGTTGCTATAACGAAGTTAAGATATGAAGTGTTTCACCAATTCCTCTAACATCTCTGGATTCCTCTTCACGAGTTCCAGAAGCAAAGCGTCTGTAGAAAGCTCGTGTATTTCTACCCCTACCAGCGAATGCGCAAGTGCATTGAGGTCTTTGTCAGAGAGATTGAAGAAGAATTCCTTTGCTTTTAATCCTATCTCCAACCGTTCTCCAAACTCACTTCTCCATTTTCTATCGTACTCGCTCAATCGCTTCTTTGAAAGATCATTCTCCTGAACTGCTTTCACCACGACACCCCCTGCTATTTCTGCTGCACGCATCGCATATAATATCCCACCGCCGGTCAATGGATTGACCTGCCATGCCGCATCGCCAACTAAAACAATGCCATCTGCTACGCTTTCACTAATTGGACCGCAAACTGGAACCGCACCACACATCTCAGCTATTATCTTCCCAGTTGGAAACTTGTTCTTTGCAAATACCTTGAGATAATCAATAGCGTGATGTCCTTCGCCAGAAACATCACCACTAATCCCTACTCCTACATTTGCGTAATCATCGCCTTTGGGAAATATCCATGCATAGCCCTTAGGTGCAACTTCACTACCCAAGAAAAACTCGGAATACTCTTTATTTATCTCTATATCACACATCAGGAACTCGGCGCATACACACATATCGGAAGGTCGCAACCGCGTGTTAATATCTGCCAATCTGCCAACCAGCGATTCCACGCCATCCGCACCAACTACGACATCTGCATAGACACGTTTATTCTCATTCTCGCTCGCGCACCGGATATTAACACCTTTAACATAACCATTTTCTTTGATAATTCCATAAGCTTCTGTCTTAATCCGTATCTCGGCGCCGGCACGTGCTGCATTACTAGCAAGAAACCTATCAAATAACGGCCTATCGAGCACATACCCTACTTCATCCATCTTCTCTCCCGCCATGACAACCCGCGTGCTGTCAGGCGAGTAGATATTAGCACCTTTAACCTCCACGCATATCCATCTCTTATCAATTGTAACAAATTGCTTTATCCTGTTACTCACGCCTTCTCCACATCTCACTGGTACGCCGATCACTTGATCGCGTTCTATTAACAGGACATCTAAGCCTTGTTCAGCAGCTTTCCTCGCCGTTACACTGCCAGCAGGCCCCGCACCAACTACAACAACGTCAAACCTCTCCTCTTTCATTTATTTATGTCTGCGCTAATTAGATTTATATTATATTATATATGGATATGTGATTGTGATGAGTGTGATGAGCGGCTTTAAACCTGAACAGTTTGAGATCGGAGAGTTTACTTCCTGCTGGGAAGTAGATGCGGAACGGTTCAAAGAGAAGATAAAGGATTACACGAATAAATTAATAGCGGGCTTTCCGCCAATGGGAAATATCATACCATATCACTTAAAGGAGCTTTTAAAAGATTCTGAGAAGATCGTGAGTGTGTATTCGTATAACTTCCCACCTATGGTAGAAGCACGAGAAGAAGAATTTGAGCTACCGCACGACGAGATCTGGTACAGTGAGGAGAAGAGATTATTCTGCTATATCGGCAAATATCTTGAGACCGAATATATCCCGAAATCCACCTATAGGCTGGCTGAGGGTATTGCTCACCTTTCACAAGAGCTTGGAGTTAAAGAGCTATATACCCCCGGGGTAATCGTCTATACACAAGAACCGTTTAGAAATCTGCAGAAGGAAATAGAAATAGAAGCAGAAGTAGAAGTGGAAGCGTATATTGGATGTTTTAAAGGTTCGAAGAAGAAAATCCAGAGACAGAATGGTATGGTGTGGATGACGAGAGAGAATATCGGCAGATTTACAATTATTCGGAAGACCGGGCTGCTTCCGGGTTTTGCTTCTAAACTTGGTATTGAAAGTTATTCTATCCTCGGTATCGGGACATATCCGGAAGACCTGAGAGCTTGTGCACGTGCACTGAGGGCGTTCAAGAAATTATCAGGATTAGAGATAGAAACAGCGAAGATAGAAGATGTCTTTGAGAAGGGTGCAGAATCGGTTGAAGAGAGAATACGTGAGCAACGTGAGAAAGCAGCTTATAAGGGTGAAGGTGTAGGGGCTGAACCATCACAGTACATGTATGGGTAATGAAAGGAGGTGATAAAAAATGTGTGAACCACAAGTAAGAGGAAGCCAAAGGACGCTGGGAGCTGGGGGATGGGATTGCGGCTGTTGCGGGTGTGGAGACGGTACGTTCTTCCGCCGTTTCATATCTGCAAAAGAGGAACAGGAACGGTTGGAAGAGTACAGAGACCAACTGAAGAAGGAGCTCGCAGGAGTAGAAGAGCGAATCCAGGAACTTACACGCAAGTAAGTTCAAGCTACAACAAGGGTGGTGGCAAATAGCAAAGCGGCCACCCCTTTCTTTAGCAATGGGAATCGTAGAAGCGCCGGTGCCAGCGCCGACATCTAACACTTCCAGACCGCTCGCCGGTCCAAGAACCGTCCTTAAAAACTCTTTCCAGGAGGCATGCTCCCACTCCGATTGGTGGGCTTTGTTATATCGCACGGCAGATTCTTTCCTGAATCTCATTGTAAATAGCTGCCCTTGCCTGCGGCTCAAGAGTTGTTTTACCTTTG
>JACGMN010000073.1 GCA_014061035.1 Candidatus Methanophagales archaeon
CTATACCGCCGATTGCCTTACCGTTTATTATTTCATCACGGTATACCGGATGCGATAGCAATGTCTTCAGTGTCCGCTGCTGCTTCTCCTTCGTGACGACGTCGAACCCCATTGCTATCGCGAGAACTGCTCCGAGGAGCGGCATTGCCATACTCATCCAGATGAATGCACCTAGGGGGGATGGTCTTTCTGGCATCCATCCTGTCCCTACACCGTGTTCTGCTTCAACCTCCTCTATTCTAACTATATGGTCCTTATAGCGCTCCAAGCTCCGCTGATAATCCTCTATCCCGACATGGAGCGAGTATGCGGAGATTAAGAAAAATAGAGCAAATATTATGAGCAACTTCTTGCTCTGTAGATGGTCGGAAAACTCTTTTCTTGCTACATTCATCAACCCGCTATTGCCATTTCCCCGACTTATCTTCTTTTCTTCTTTTCTACTCATCTTGATATTCGGATTACAAATTCTGAAATTGTCTAATATTTAAATATTTAAATTTAGAATTTTTATATATAACCGTGAACCCTGAACCCTGAACCGTGAACCGTGAACCGTGACCCCCGAACCTTAAACCCCCGAACTCCGAATAACAAAACCCGTTTCTTTCTCTGTCGTTACATCCTTTTTCTCTACCTCGAATCTGCCATTCAGGAATTTCTGCGTTATGTACAGGTTTGTTTCAAGATGTTTAGTCATCTTACGAACTATTATCTCTGATTTGTCATTAGATAATGCGAGATAAGGAACAAGCTGATCGGCAAGATATACGTCAACTGTCGAAGCAGACTTTAACTCTTTTAGTATCTTTCTCGCTGCTTCTTCACCAACGAACTCCGCTCTTTTACCTCGTTCGCCCAATGCGCTACCACTTTTATAACCGCACCATAAAGTTATCCCACTGCCCGTTCTCCATTTAGCCCCATTCTTCGCCTCTATCTCTATTTTTATCGCTGTACTGTACCCATTATCGTGTAAGACTTTCTCGGCTGCTCTCGCTTGCCGTTCTGCAACATGTGCTGAGAGACCACAGGAATGGGAAACGCCTTTTACAATACTTTCGGTCCCTGCTTCACACGCCGGTAAAACAAACCCTGTTAAGTGATGCACAGGAGTAACGCAGATCTCCACTAACCCCCCACCCTTTGGATAATAACCTCTCTGCTCCGTCTTTAAGTATATCTCACAGCCCATCTCGCGAAGTGCTTTGATAAAGAGATGCGTATAAAAATCTATTGGAGGAGACCATTTCACGTCTGTGCCACCGGTTATACGAACTTTTGTCTCGTTACGGGAAAAGAGCGCGACTGGAATGTATGACTGCAACAGTAACGTTATGCTTCCCGCGGTGCCTATGTCTATCTCTCCCTCAAAACCTCCCCGCTTCGTAGGTCCAGGTGAGAACTTTAACCGCGTAGAACGCAACTCCAACCCTTCTGTGTGACCACCTGATAATCGCTCTACTGCTTTCACCGCGTTTAAATGCTGTGCAGATAGCCCCGGATTTGGCCTGTTTGCCCGTATATTCGTTATCTCTACTTCCTTCCCTGTTATTGCCGCAAGTGCGATGGCAGTTCTTATTATCTGCCCGCCACCTTCACCAAATGAGCCGTCTACTTCGAGCATTGAATTGAATTGAATTGAATTGAACTGAACTGGATCGGTCGGGATTTGAACCCGAGGCCTCTCGCACGCCAAGCGAGTGATCTTCCAGCTGATCTACCGACCCTTCTTCTTT
>JACGMN010000120.1 GCA_014061035.1 Candidatus Methanophagales archaeon
CAAGCCTGACAACCTGGGTACCACGTGCTGCTGTTCGTGGATTCATCAACTATCTCAAGAAATATGAAGAGCGCAAGCTGGACAACCGTGAACCTTGAACCGTGAACCTGGCAACCTGAGTAGTTACCCTTATGGAAACTTTCTTTGCTATTTGACAAAAACCGTTAATCATATATATAGTGAAAGAAAAGGCTATAAATAGAGGTGGTAGATATGGCAACAGAAGAGAAAGAATTTGAGCCTTTTATAGTAGGAATTACGTGTAATTGGTGCACATATGCAGCAGCAGACCTTGCAGGGACATCTCGCCTGAAATATCCGCCGAATATCAGATTGATACGCGTAATGTGCAGTTCGAGGATAAGCCCCTCGTTCGTACTGCAAGCATTCGCGAGAGGTGCAGATGGTGTTTTTATAGGCGGTTGTCATCCCGGTGAGTGCCATTACATAGATGGTAACTACAAAGCGTTACGAAGAATAGAATTGCTGAAGCGGCTGTTAGAACAGTTTGGGATAGATTCTGAGAGATTGCGATTGGAGTGGTGTTCAGCCGCAGAAGGTGCGAAGTTTGCAGAGGTAGTAACAGACTTCACAGCAAAATTGAAGGAGTTAGGACCAAGTCCGTTGAGAAGCGGATAACGATAACGTGTAAGGAGGATAGATAGTAAGAGATGGGAGAAGAGAAAGAAGAAAAAGAAAAGAAAGAAAAGATAAAACTGGCATTTTATTGGGGTGCGACTTGTGGCGGCTGTGATGTAGCAACGTTAGACATCAAAGAGAAGATCCTGGATGTGGTCAGTATTGCTGATATCGTGCTCTGGCCAGTGGCGATGGATTTTAAGTATACGGATGTAGAGGAGATGGAGCCGGATAGCATAGACGTCTGTCTCTTCAACGGTGCAATTCAAAGCTCGGAGCACGAGGAGATAGCGGAGATGCTGCGTGAGAAATCAAAGGTGATGATCGCGTATGGGAGCTGTGCGTGCTTTGGCGGGATACCGGGTCTGGGGAACGTGGCAAATAGAGAGCAGATATTTAAGACCGTGTTTAAAGATACTCCTTCTACGGTGAATCCAGAATTCGTTACACCACAGACTGAGATGATAGACGATGCAGGAGAGAAATTAACGCTGCCTGAAATCTGGGATACGGTAAAGACACTGGATCAAACGGTGGACGTTGATTATTATGTACCCGGGTGTCCGCCAGTTGTGGATAGGATAAACGATGCAATCGGAATAATAGCGAAGTATGCGGAAACAGGAGAACTACCGCCAAAAGCTGCAGTCGTTGCCTTCAAGAAAGCGTTATGTGATGAATGTGAGCGTAAGAAAGATGATGCAATGAAGATAAAACGAATATATAGACCTTACGAGCTAACGGAGATAGATCCGGAGAAATGTCTGCTTGAACAGGGGCTCTTATGTACAGGGTCTGCAACACGAGGTGGATGCGGAGCGAGATGCATAAAAGCAAACATGCCCTGTCGTGGTTGTTATGGCCCCACATCTGAGATAAAAGATCAGGGTGCTGCCGCGTTGTCGGCTGTTGCATCAATCCTGGGAATAGAAGAGGAGACCGAGATGATAGAGGAAGGGATAGCAGAAGAAGTTGACGAGCTACTCGATCAGGTAAAAGATCCACTTGGCACTTTTTATAGATTTGGGCTTCCGAATAGCAGATTGAAAAGAGTGATCATAAACCCAGATGGAGGAAAGGAGGACTGAAGAATGGATAGCTTAGGAAGCATTTCTAAAAGAAAAGAACAGGAAAAAGAGGTACAAGAACCAGAAGTTAAACAAGAAGTTAAGCCAGAATCTACACCAAAAGCAGAACGGCCAGCAGGAATGAACAGGGAAATAACCATCTCTCCTATTACGAGATTGGAAGGGCACGGCAAGATAAGCATATTTCTTAATGATGATGGAAATGTGAAGGATGCATACTTTCAAACAGTAGAGCTCAGAGGGTTCGAGCGGTTCTGTGTAGGGCGTCCGGTTGAGGAAGTGCCGCGTATCGTCACGCGTATCTGCGGCGTATGTCCCTGGGCGCATCATATGGCGGCAACAAAAGCAAATGACGGCGTATTCAATGCTGAGCCGACGGAAGCTGCGAAGAAGCTGCGTGAGATGGCTTATTGCGCTCACATGATGCATTCACATCAGTTGCATTTCTATGCGTTAGGAGCTCCCGATTTCATTCCCGGACCAAAAGCAGACCCGGCAGAAAGGAATGTCATAGGATTAATAGGGAAAGTAGGCGTCGAGTTAGGATTAGTAGTGATAAAGAACAGGGGCTATGCACAGCGAATACAGGAGATCGTTGGCGGTAAGGCAACACATCCTGTCTGTGGTCTACCGGGTGGGATGTCAAAACCACTATCGAACGAAGAGCGAGATGAGATAGAAGAGAAAGCAAAGGATTTACTTGGTTTTAGTAAGAAAACTCTCGAGGTATTCGATGACCTGGTATTGAAGAACAAGGACTACGTGGATCTGATAACGGGCGATACTTACTACCACGAGACCTATTATATGGGGCTGGTGGACGAAAATGAGAAGGTGAACTTTTACGATGGTAAGCTAAAAGTAGTCTATCCTGATGGTAAGGAATATGCGAAATTTGAGCCGAAAGAATATATGGATTACATAGCAGAGGCTGTGCTGCCGTGCACGTATATGAAGTTCCCGTATCTGAAAGAAGTAGGCTGGAAAGGGCTGGTGGACGGACCGGAGAGTGGCATTTACCGTGTAGCACCATTAGCAAGGCTCAATGTAGCAAATGGAATGGCTACGGATGCAGCACAGGAGGCATACGAACGAATGTACGATTTCTTTGGTACGAAACCGGTACATAACACGCTTGCCTTCCACTGGGCTCGGTTGATAGAGAATTTGTACGCGGCAGAGAGGTGCCTGGAGTTGATACAAGACCCTGAGATAACATCGACCGATATCTGCTGTGGTGAGTTAGGAGAATTACCCGGCGAAGGAGTAGGAGTAGTAGAAGCTCCTCGTGGGACGCTGATCCACCACTACTGGGCAGACGAGGATGGAATAGCGCAGAAATTGAACATAATTGTTGCAACTGGGCACAATCATGGTGCGATATGCATGTCAGTAAAAAAAGCGGCAGCGGTATTGATAAAGAATTGGGAAGTAGATCAAGGGTTATTGAACATGGTGGAGATGGCTTTCCGGGCTTATGATCCTTGCTTAGCCTGTGCAACACATACGCTACCTGGACAGATGCCTTTGGAGGTCAATATACTCAATACAGATGGAACTCTCTACCAGAGATTGAAGCGGTAGGTGAGGTGAAAATTAGGAGGGAAAATAATGGTGGAAGAAAAAGAAATTATGGAAGTAGAAGCAGAGGCAGAAGCAGAAACGCCTAAAATTGGCGTATATGTATGCCATTGTGGTATAAACATAAAGAATACGGTTGATATAGATGTGGTGAGAGATTATGCGGCGACACTGCCAAACGTGGTACTCTCTAAGGACTATATATATGTCTGTTCAGATCCGGGACAGGAGATGATAAAGAAGGACATCCGTGATGGAGCAATAAATAGGGTGATAGTAGCCGCTTGTTCTCCGCGATTACACGAACCTACCTTCAGAGGTACATGTATCTCGGAAGGACTCAATCCTTTCTTCTTTGAGATGGCGAACATACGAGAACAGTGCAGTTGGGTAAGCGATGATAAGGAAAAAAATACAGAGAAATCGAAGGATATAGTAAGAAGCATAGTCTCAAGAGTAAACCTTTTGGAGCCACTCGAGGAGCCTGAAGTAGATATTGTCCCGGAAGCACTGGTCATCGGAGGCGGAATAACCGGGATGTATTCTGCACTGGATATGGCTGATGCCGGCTACAAAGTTCATCTCGTTGAGCGATCACCAACGATTGGCGGGCACATGCTTCAATTTGATAAGATCTTCCCATCGCTTGATTGCTCTGCGTGTATTCTGACACCGAGGATGGTAGACGTCTCGAAGCACCCCAATATAAATCTGATGACTTACGCGGAAGTGGAGGAAGTGGGCGGTTCCATAGGTAATTTCAAGGTAAAAGTGAAGAAAAAGTCAAGATACGTACATGCGACTGATTGGGAATATGGAACGCGTTGCACGGGCTGTAATCTCTGCGCTGACGCATGCAGGTTAAAGAACAGGATTCCGAATGAATTTGACTTCGGATTAGGGAAAAGAAGCGCGATTTATCTCCCAATGCCTCAAGCAGTGCCTGCTATTTATACTGTTGATTCAGAGAAGTGTTTACTGCTGACGAGAGGAAAATGTGGAAAAGCAACTCTTGAATCTACGAGGGAAGCAATAAAGAAGAGAGCGAGAGGAGAAGAAGTCACCAAAGATGAACTTCCTCCTTGCGTAGCTGTCTGTGATCCGAACTGTAGAGACTTCGACATGGAAGACGAGATAGTGGATCTGAACGTCGGAACGATTGTAGTAGCAACCGGGGTAGATATTATAGACCCTGCAACACAGCCAGAGTACAAGTATGGCGTATACCCAAACGTAATTCACGGATTAGAGATGGAGCGGCTGCTGGCTCCAAACGGTCCCACGGGTGGAGAGATAATAGTGGATGGGAAAGTGCCGAAAGACATCGTCTTTATACAGTGTGTTGGCTCGAGGAATAGACAAACAGGGTATGAATACTGCTCGCGTGTATGCTGCATGTACGCAATAAAGCAAGCACATCTGATCGATGAGAGGCTACATGGTGCTAATATAACAATACTTTATCAGGATATCAGAGCATTCGGGAAAGGGTTTGAAGAGTTCTATGATCGGATAAAGGCAGAGGGTATTCGGTTTACAAGAGGTCTTGCATCTGAAGTATACCGGAAACCGGGTAGTGATAGACTGGTGGTGAGAGGAGAAGATACGATGCTTGGCGAACCTTATGAGATAGAGGCAGACCTCGTGGTGCTTGCGTCTGGGTTGAAACCGAGTGAAGGCGTGGAAAAGATGGTAAGGATGGTAAAACTATCGCAATCTGCAGACCGCTTCTTTTTAGAGGCACACCCAAAGCTTAGGCCTGTTGATACTGCAGTAGACGGCATATTTGTTGCCGGGGGATGTCAGGGACCAAAAGATATTCCGGATAGCGTTGCACAAGCGAAAGCAGCATCATCTGCTTCTCTTATCTACTTAACCACAGGCAAAGCGAAATTAGAGGCTAAAATATCTGCGATAAACAAGGAGCTCTGCACTGGATGCCGGATTTGCGAAGCACTTTGTCCGTATGGTGCTCTCGAATACGATACAGAGAAAAAGATAATGAAGGTGAGCGAGTCAATCTGTAAAGGATGCGGGGGTTGCGGTGGAGGATGCCCATCAGGCGCAGTTTCAATGAAGCACTTCCTGGACAAACAGATATATGCACAGATAGATGCATTAACAGAAGGATTGATCAGTACATCTTCGTAGTCTGTCTCAAAATCTAAAAGGGGTTAATTTTTTTACTCCTTTGTTTTCTTTTTTTTTGAACTTTAAAAGTTATCTGTAATTAACATTAATTTTAACATTAATTAAAAGTAGTGATAGATTTGATCTCATGAAAGTTATATTTAACGGTGTGCCACGTGAAGTCGAGAGCAAGAGGTTAGGCGATATTATCAAAGAATTAGACGCGCCATACAGAGACGGTTGTATAATAACCATAATATCAGAGAAAAAAGAACCGGGTGAGTTGCGAGATGAATTTTCTATGGCGACTACGAAAGGAGAGACGAGAATAAAGATCAGTAGAGAAGAAGATAATTATGGTGCAATCGCCTTATTCCACGAGATCCATAAAAAGTGCCACAGCCAGAATAAAGCTGGTAGAATCGGCTGGGTAAGTGATGATATAGTAGCTATCGGACCGGTAGGAACGTATCCAGATCTAAGAAGCATTGAAAAAAGCGCGGACGCTGCGGAGCGAAGATATAAGAAATGGGCGGTCTTCTTCGGATTTGGTGGGTTTTACCCTGAGACCACCTATATTATGATAAGCAAGCGTGAGCACGAATCAGATTATGGTACCGGCGCAGGTGCAGTCATCGGAAAACTAACGAGAGGAAGAAGTATTGTCACTGAATTGGACGAAAGCGACGGGATAACGGCGATAACACCGGTTGTAACAGAGGCAGAGCGGACTGGCTTCTCCACTACGGACTTGAATAGCGTGATAAACGAAGGAGAGGAGATATTTACGCATGCACAGGTAAAACTCTATCCCGATGCACTGATGTCAAGTGAACACTTCTTATCGCTCGTAAGAGACGATATTCTCCGTGTAGATGAGTATACACGCACGTATATTGCGTCAGAAGCTCTGAAAGGGTTGAGCTTACCGCTTGAGACCGTTCGGTATAGATCGAAATACCTACTATCAGTGCGAAATAAGGGGACTGATAGTGGCAAAATTTATGTATATAAAAAAGACAGATTGCCAATCCCGTCTCACAACGTATTTGGAGAGATAATACAGGGCAGGGACTTAATAGAGTACGCAAAACCGGGTGATACGATCTACACATTGACTGAGCCGAAGTGGATGATGGTGGTAGGCAAGACGCAGAAGGAAGCAGGTGAGTTCCTCGCTCATGAGAAAATCGAGCAGATACGGGAAGGAAACAAGGATGACAGCGCGGTGGTTGTAGATCAGATACCGGCACTGACGATGGAAATTAATGAGAGTAGAGTTTTAAGGACGGTTGGAGTTGAAGAGGAATCGGTACTCGATATAAACTTATTTGAAGAAGAAGCGCCTAAGACGGTATGGTATTTCAAAAAAGTTACGGGGTTGATTAACAGACCAATAGGGCATTTAAAAGTCCATTTTACCATTCCGGGAATGCTGGTTCTATTTCAGGGAAATGCTGATGAAGCAGGAACACTCGTCCCCGAGAACTTGCCGGCGGAAGAGGTTAAAAAAGGTCTGCTTGGCGTTACTAACATGTCCCGGTCGAACCATCGCGGAATGATGGGAATAAGACTTGCGGATAACAAGGAATATGGACCTACAGGCGAGACTCTCGATGGCGCAAATATCGTCCTCTCGATTCCTTCTCTTACACCTGATACGATCGCATTCCTCACTAAATTAAAAGAGGGGGATATGGTCTATGTAAAAGTAAAAGAGTAAAAAGTAACTACTCAGGTTTAAAGTTCCGGGATTCACGGTTCACGGTTAAAAAACGATAACCATAAACTCGTATGAAGATAAAACGCGACCATCTGTGAACTGTGAACCGTGAACCTTGAACCTTGAACCTTGAACCTGGCAACCTGAGTAGTTACAGTAAAAGCGGCATAAGAATTGAGCGACGAGAAAGAATAAGAATAAATTTTATAATCGGACGCAGATGAACGCAGATGATAAGAATCAACACGGTTAAACTAAATCTAAATAGATGTAAATTATACAGATGTAAATTATACTATACTTCTGGTGTAGTAGTGAAATAAGCAAAAAATGAAGAAAAAAGGTTCAGGCTTGCTGAAAGATATAAGGGTAATTGTATTGCTATTATCAGTCATAGCAGCTTTATTAGCTATATATGTCTTTCCTACGCCGCCTCCTGATGCAGGACTTGAGGGTAATTTAAGGTTTGGTCTGGACCTAGTAGGCGGGTCATGGCTGCAGTTGAAATTAGAGGGCACGATA
>JACGMN010000121.1 GCA_014061035.1 Candidatus Methanophagales archaeon
GATCTTTACCTTTACATTTACCTCTACATCTACCTCTACATCAGCTTTCATTCTCTCTTCTATCTCATAAGCGGCAAGAGCGGCAAACGCATCTAAAAACCTGATATTTGTCAATACACCCTCTTCAAACTCCTTTTTCCATTTATCAGTCCTCGGTAAGCTTATTATAGAACCCTCAAATACAATTAGTTCATTCAGAGAAGCAGGTCCGCATAGGCGAGTCTTCTCTTCCCGCTCTATTACATGAACTTCAAGATTCTTACCTGCTATTCTACCGCTATACGCCAGGAACTCGCAAGGCGATTCCGTACTACCCTTTTCTTCACATATCTTGATGATACTTCTTGCGATCTCATGTCCCTCAAGCGTACGTGGCGTCTTTTCCAGACTTATCATTCCCGCTAATTCCATATCGCTCAATTTCTGTCTTCCATAAAATTGTGGAAATACTAACGCTCTTACATCACTTTCACCGTGCAATATCATTGCTAATCGCTCTACACCCAGCCCCAAGTTCATTACCGGATACGGGATATCGTACTGCGATAATGCCGTAGGAGAATAAATACCGAACGTAGCTAATTCTACCCACCCTATCCGTGAATCTGGGTGATAGCAGAAGACCTCGGTCTGTGTACCTGGTATGTAATATTTCGAGTGTTTATCGTCCTCCTTGAACCTTATCTTACTGAATCCAAACTGCGAAAGCAGACCGGTCGCAATCTCTTTACCATCGTCTATACTAACATCACCAGTACCATCACTATCTCTATCTCTATCATTGACACCTCCGCTGTCTCGGTCTCCATTGCACATACAGAGGACGCATGATGCGGAATGATAGCTACGGAGCCTTATCTCATCTTCCTGCTGCTCTCTTCTGAAGCATCTATCGATGGAGAAGAGTTTTATCGGTGACTGCTTTTTATCCCATATCTCTGCAAGAGTCAGGAACCAACCGGAAGTCATGTGGCTTCTTAACGTAGCAGTAGAAGGGATTGGAGTGATCTCTTTAAACTCAGGGAATACGGTATCGAGCACTCGCGTTATTGCCATATCCTCCAGACTTAAACTCTGTGCTACTTCATATACGAGATCATCGCTACCTATCTCTCCTTTTTTATATCTGTGCAATGTATCTCTCAACCCCACTATCTCCTCTTTCGAGAGGTCTTTATCTTTTCCAAGGTGCACGTTCAACTGTTTAATTCGTTCATCCGATATGCCAATATCCGGACGTGGCAATCCCGCTAGATAATAACACCGATCCAGGACGGCAAGCGCTTCTTTACCATATTGTTTCTTCACGTTATTCGCTTCTATTATCACCGGATTTATGACTTCCTCGAAGCCAAGCCGTAGGTAAGCTTCTCTCAACTCACGGATGGTTTCAAATACCGGATGCGGCTTTCCGGGTCGTAAACGCCTCAAAGAGCGAGGATATCTCTCATTCAGTCCTCGTTCACCCGCATATTTTCTTCCGCTCAGCCATGTGGCTTCAAAATCCTTCTTCGTATCGTCTCTTACCTGCTTCGGATCAAATTTCATCTTTCAATCAATTTATGTATATTTTTTGATTTGATACCGTTTATAAGGATTCCTCGTAACTACTCAGGTTCAAAGTTCCGGGGTTCACGGTTCACGGTTAGAAAACGATGACCATAAACTCGTATGAAGATAACGCGACCATCTGTGAACCGTGAACCTTGAACCGTGAACCTGGCAACC
>JACGMN010000125.1 GCA_014061035.1 Candidatus Methanophagales archaeon
AAAATTACACTGAAAGGAATTAAACCGGCGATTTGGAGGCGAATACAGGTCCCGGAAACCTATACCTTTTGGGATTTACACATAGCTATTCAAGACGCTATGGGCTGGGCAGATTCCCATCTGCATCTATTTACGGTTGTCGATCCGTCCACGGGAATGAAGATTGAGACAGGTATTCCGACCGGAGAATTGGACGAATATGACGAGATACTACCTGGATGGGGGCAGAAAATAGCAGACTATTTCGTTATGGAAAACCGAACCGCGAGTTATGTATATGATTTCGGTGATGCTTGGGAACACAAAATACATTTAGAAAAGATATTCGCAAAAGAGAAAAATATTTTGTATCCGCGATGTACAAAGGGACAGCGAGCATGCCCACCAGAAGATTGCGGTGGGGTCTATGGATATGGAGACCTTTTAGAGATACTACGCGATCCTGAGCACGAAGAGTATGAAGAACTGAAAGAGTGGGTTGGAGGAGAATTTGATCCAGAACACTTCGATCTAGAAGAGGTAGGTTTTGATGACCCTGTTGAACGCCGTAAAAAGCTCATTCGGTAGGAGGTTATTTACGCTCTTTTCATACTCTCTATAAACTCATCTATTGGTATCGGTATCGCAAGGCAGTGTCATTGTTTCTAATTAATTTACCGCCAGCCGTTATTTTAATCGATAATTTCGCGATCTCTTCGTTGCTTTCTGCTTCCAATATGTTCACAAAGTCATAAGAGCCAAGAAGAGCGTGCTGGCTTAATATTTTCACCCCCATCTCTTCTACTCTTTTGTTTACTTCTTTTATCTTCTCTGGACGACTCCAAGAAGTGCCAGTATTGCTGTTATGATTCCGAATCCCGGTATTTCAGGTTCATCATCATTTTCTTCTTCTACGGCTTCTTCTTCTACGGCTTCTTCCTCTACACCTTCTTCTTCTACACCTTCTTCTTCTACACCTTCTTCGCTACCAACGCTGGCACCACAAATAATGCGAATACAGAAGTTATCATCACTGCTGCAAAAAACAACGATATAATTTTCTTTTTGGTTTTATTCAATTTCATTTTTATCATCTGCGTTAATCACTGTTAATCTGTGTCTATAATTTATTTTAAGAAAAGGATTATACTGAGAAAGTTTCCAGCTCACCCGCTTCTTTTTTCTCCTTTATCTTCTGGAACTCATCGATAAGGTCCTGTTTATATCTCGTATAACCCGACTTGTTCTGTTTTGGCCATGTGTAATCCGCGTTATGATGCGTACGAGGACAGATAGTGTACGTCTTAAGCCACGGCGCATATCTAAGCAGCGTAGTTAATGCTCGCTCGGCAAAGAAACAAGGTATCCCGTTGAAGATGACCCAATCGTGCTGACCTTTCCCATTTACTCCTTTCCATTCTGCATCTACTAAATACAGTCCCGTTATCTCTAATATCCCACAAGATAGATCTGGCTTTAATCCTCGTTCAATCAATGGACCCGCAGTGTCCGCAGTTGCACAAACCGCCATACCTCCCGCCTTAGCTATATCCACAGCCCAATCAATCGGTAGCTTCCCTTCTGCATAATCTATTATAAGCCCGGGTCCGATTATAAACAGCGGATTCTTCGCTCTTCCCAGATGCTCTGCATACACCTTTGGTGTTACTATCTTGCAAGTCGTTACTCGAGAGACGTTCGTCAGGTTCATCGCGAGTTTCCCGTTCAGGTGTCTTCCAAGACAATCTGGACCACCAATAACTATTTTAGGTTCTTTCACCTTCTTCCGTATACTCATTTCTTTCCCCCCTTTACTATCATTTCTTCATGATATATCTTCAGATACGGGAGCATATCCCGGTTTACCGGCATATCTCCTTTTCTTGGTACACTGGTTCTCCCCCCCGGCAAGATATGCTCATTCAACCCAACAGAGGCATATACCTTCGCTATTCCACATTTTGGTTCATAGCCCATATCAGCGCGTAATTCGTAGAACTCGCCTTCTATCACGTCACCACCTAATTCCGGGTCTTTTACCACTTGCCCGATACAACCGTATCCAAGTGATGCTGTGCTCAAATGCACCTTCCCTTTGACAAGAATTGTTCCATCTGCCGCCTCACACCCTACTCTGGACCACGAGTTTCCACCGATGATGATTGTTCCTTTTCCTCTCATGTGCTGTCCTGCACTTTGTCCTACGTTCCCTCTTATCTTTATCACTCCGCCATACATGAAATTTCCGACATGATCCCCAGCGTCTCCGTCTACGATTATCTCGCCACCTCTCATCCCTTCCATCTTACCGCGTGCGGTACCTCCGACATAGTCAAGCGCATTTCCTTTGATGTGGATCAGTCCCCCAACCATCTCCCGTCCTACAAAGTTGTCTGCATTACCTTCAACGGTTATTTTTCCACCGGTCATCTCCGCACCTACGTGCATATCTATATTACCACGAACAACGATCTCACCACAGCTCATCTTCTCTCCAACTCGTTTTGTTCGAGGCGCATCACCGTCTATTATTATCCGCAGATCCGCAGCAGTATCGCACGGGCTTCCACTCACGTCGAACCGCTCTTTCAGTCGCACTGATCGATTACCTTGGTACAGCATCATATTTTCAATCTCGTCCAAAGATTTGCCCGCAAAACTATCTGGCGTTATCACTTCTGCCTCCAAGGATATACGCGTGTGGTCTTTTGGTTTAAGTACTATCTCATTCATTTTATTTCACAGCCTCCTCTGTCTGTGTTGCATAAGGTATAAAATGCACCTTTCCGGAGACGACATCTATTCGATCTGATTTTGCTAAATATAAGTCCGGGTCCACAATGTAATTCTCAAATTGGACGGTATAATATCTCTTGAACTTAGTTTTAAGTTCTTCTTCTACTGTTCTCTGTATCTCATAATCGACATGTGCATGTGCTACATCGAGCGGTGTCATAGGCGCACTCACAACCGTTCCGTCCTTTACGACAATCTCTCCATTCTTTATTGTATATGCAGTCGTAGCTAATTTATCTACTTGAGGGTCTCTGGATAAATCGTCCTCCAACGGATTTATATCCCATATCGCGACGTTTGCCGCGGCGCCGTTGCTGAAGTGTCCCTCTCTCTTCGCTACACCCAATGATCTGGCAGGCCCGGCAACGGTTGCTATTACCAGTTCATAGAAGGAATATTCCTTATCAATCCCTCCGAGCCCTGTTCGTTTAAGCGCCCATCCATGGCTACTTTCTGCCTCTTCCATCCTGGTCTTTTTACTCAACAGCCACGAATATATCAGTGGGTAATCCAGGAATACCCCTCCATTTGGATGATCTGTCGTTACGAACATCTTCCATGGGTCTGTCAATAGCAACAGCTCCAATCCAATCGCCCACATCACCGAGTGAACCGGAGATTTCTTCGAATAGAGGAACGGAATAATGCCAACACCGTCTTCTGCCTCGGTATCATTTGAGATAAGTTTATTGTGTGTCATTTTATACAAAGCCCATTCAGCCGGCGAATCTGCCGTCATTGTAGTCGCATCGCCGTATATCACGTTCCCACTATCTGCCGTGACGTGATCGTTCTGGTTGATGTACTTCGCGATCTCATCAGCCTTTGAGTTAAATGTTCTCCACTCGTCCCCACCAAATGAATTGAATTGAACATGTGTTATATGCGTATTTTGCACTCTCCCGGAATCAGACCCAACTGCGATACCTTTTGTTATATTCAGCTCATCCAATGTCACCTCATAATTTCCCGGGACACCGAGCATATTGGTATGGAGATGGATAGAATGCGGCAGTCCCAGCTCCTCGTTTGCAATACACAACCCTTTTATTATCTCTCGTGGCGTCACACCGAAATGCGGCACCGGATCATCTGCGTGATGGCAATTCCACTCCGCGTTCCATTTATACGCCTCATTCCCACCAGGATTTACTAACTTTACCGCATATCCCCCCGTTGTCTTAAGAAGGAACGATACGAAAGCAGTGAGCTTATCTTGCTCCTTAGATTTCAAATAATCCATTACAAACCAGTTGTTGCCGAAGAGTGTAAAAATCCCTTTGTTAAGTATCGGATACTGGTTAAACTCCAGGATAGCTTCTTTTGAATACAACGGGGTCACTGCTGCTTCGTATGCTCTGGTAAACCCGAGTTTGGCATATTCGTAGCCAAGTTCCCACGTGTTCGGCACTGTCCGTCCTCCTCCAGCTCTCCGTACATCGGTTGACGCGCTTACCCGCGTCCTTATATCTTCGGGTCTCATTATTCTGGCACTTGTCGGTGTAATACCTACCATGTGTGAATGGCACTCTACTTTACCTGGTGTAACCGCCTTCCCCGTTGCATCAATGACTTTTGCTTCAGCACTTACAGAGTCCACGATCTTTCCATCCCTGATGCATATATCCCTCACCTCTCCATCCACATTATTTATCGGATCATACACAATCCCATTCTTGATCAACAATTCTGTCTCTGTTGTCATGTTGTATAGTTCACCTCCAATCCTATCGCACCGTCCGGGCACTCTTCAATACATGTCCCGCATCCTTTACACAGTCCCATATTCAAAATTTTTATCACTCCATTCTCTACACACATGATGACCTTATCTAACTGTTCAGGACCTTTCCCCCCGGCAACTGCCGGATCATTATACGCATTCACCGGACATGCGACTACACAATTACCACACCCATAACACTTTTCCTCTTTCGTTACAAGATTATACAATTTATTATCCATTTTCCTATCTATGCCCCTTTACCTTTCAATTCCTTAACACGCTTTAAAATTTCAGTTAAAATAACCACATCTGGCAGCCTATTCTCAGGTGGTTCTACAACTTTCCGCAGTTTTATCGGAACATTGTCCATCCGGTAGGCAGTTCCCTCGCACTCGATTCCCACCATCGCGGGTGAGAATACGACATCAGAGATTTGCAGTAGTTGCTGGTTATGAGGTTCAATGTTTATAAGCGGTATCTTTGCCATGTGTGATAACGCTCTGTTTGAGAACGATGTACCGGGATTGGCGCCGATGTTCAACATTGCGTCGACTTCACCGCGGTATAACACATCCATAGCACTCGTCTCCCCTGGCAGGTATCTGGGATACCCTCGTGAGAAATCGACCGCGAATGGATATCCTGTCTCACTGCATATCGTAATGTTTGCTCCCGCTACGTTGAAATGCCCTCGCATTGGCATCAGCGTTGTCCTTATTCCGATATATTTATTTAGCTCGTGCATAAGTTGTATAGCAACGTCTATGTTCCTATCTTTCCCCATCTGTTGTGTCAGACCCATACCGAAGAAGAGTATACACCACTGGTGCTGCGCCATCGCTTCCATTGTCTCTCGTATCGCATCCGCGGGAATACCTGCTACGGTCTCGTGCGTGACATCATAAGAATTGAGGATCTCACGGAACGTATGCACCAGCATGTGATCAGAAGCAGGTGATATTTGAACGTGCAAGTCTGCGAGTTTTGCTGTATCGGTCCGGCGTGGGTCAAAGACCATAATAGTCCTGCTTTTTCGTCCTCGCTTTCTGAAAAAACCTCTTGGATATACTGAATACCTGCTCATGTGTCTCGGATGTGCATGCATCGGGTTGCAGCCCCAATATAAGATCAAATCTGCACGGTTCATTACTTCCCCTAATGTAGATAATGGTGCGCCTTGATCCTGGATCGCTTCTATTGATGGTGCATGGCATATCGTTGCCGTACAGTCAATGATCCCCCGGCACGCTTCCGTCAGCTCACAGCCTACCTGTGTTGCTTCTGCACATGTCGCACTCCATCCGTAAAAAAGAGGTCTCTCAGCATTCACGAGTATCTCTGCCGCTTTATCAAACGCTTCCTCCAACGTAACTGGCACCAGTTCCCCGTTTTTTCGTATACGCGGGCTCTCAGCCCGTCCATGCTGCGCGGACTCAAATTTTTTATGACCGATTCTACATAGATTCCTCGTCCCGACGATCTTATTATCTTCGACCTTAACGACACCGTCGTCGCAGAGACATCCACAGAATGGGCACACTATGTTCTCTTTTTCTTCTATCATTTTATTCTATCTCCTTTCCTTTCCCCTACTCACCACCTGTTTTGTTTTATTGATCAATGTATATCATAATACGACTTCAAGCTCTCTGCCGTACCTTCCCAATTTCCATCCGCGTAGTAATATTTTATCGCTTCATGCGCGCCAAGAACTTTCTCATCTGTCTTCTCTATCCTCGCAGGAATGTTCTTTAAATTCGGCATGCCTGTGCACTGTGTCAAAGGCTCAACAAGAACGTTTGCCCACGTTCCATACGGCATATATATCAGACCACGATGCGGGGACTGTTCACTCTCTTTCGCATAAACTACAACCTTACCATACTTTGTCACCACTTTAACAGTATCGTTCTCTTTGAGACCCAGCCTTTCCATGTCATCAGGGTCGATCTCAACTCTTGCACACGCATTGAAGTATAAATCCGAATCGCACCCGGCTTCGATACCTTCGCCCTGCCATATACTTCTCCCGGTGCTTAATATAAACTCCATCTCCATTCTTACGCTACCTCCTCTTTTACCGCTTCACCCTCATGCAATAACTTCCCAAGAATCTTTTTCGTCGCTTTTGGAAGCGTATCCATCATCGTTACTTTATCGCGCGTTACTTTGATCATATCGATTGGGCAGGCATTTGCGCAGGCACCACAAAATATGCACCGCTCTTTGTTTACCATCAGTTGCTCTGCAACGGGCGCTACACGGGGCTTGATTGGTTTTTTCCACCCGCTGCCCGCCTCATAAAACTCCTCTATCTTTATATACTCGGTAGACGGGAAGAACAATGCGTCACACGGGCATACTTCTATACAAGTACCGCAACCCTGACACCCGTCCACATCGATTCCAATCTCACCTTCGAACGGTTTTTGAACCGCGATGTTCTTAGTAGGACATATCTCTCCGCACCAGCCACACCATGAGCATTTATTATTATCAGTAATTATCTCCCCGGTAAGCGGTATTTTATCGTCTCGCTTTCTTTGCGATACTGTTATAGCATCCTCCGGACACGCACGCGCACAGACGCCGCATAAAACACATTTCTCATCATACAGCTCCACTCGCTCGAATCTAGCAGGTGTATCTTTTGTATCTATCCTCTGTCTTCCGCTTAATTCCCCTCTTTCAACTATCACCGCTCCGGTTGGACAGATATCCTGACAAATCCCGCAGTAATTACATCTTACCGAATCTACACTGAATTCGCCATCTATCACACCTGCCATCGGTGGTATAGCACGATTCACAACAATGGCATCCCTCGGACAGACTTCCTCGCATAATTTACAAAATGTACAGTCATCTTTCCCGGTCACGTCAATGATGCCGAGCGCATCGTACTCGTCTCTTATACCATTAACATATACTACGAGAGCATCGAACATACAGACGCGGGTACATATCCCACAAGCCTTGCAATCTTCAGTAACTGCCAGATACGGCGCATCTACAATACCCTTTGCGATTGCTCCGATTGGCCCTAACTGTATTGCGTCATTAGGACATACTTCGCTGCACATTCCACACCCGGTACAGCCCTCCTGAGAGAACGTTAACTCCCTCTTTCGCGCTCCACTTATCTTCGTGGTTACAGTTTTTCTGTTTTCCATTTATTCATATTCCTCCTTTATATGAATATAATGCAAATACTTAACTTAAAGATTTACGGTTTTGGTTGAAGATGCGGGATGTAAGTACAAGTATATTATCTATCATGAACTTACAGATAAGTGGTGTAAAATAACAATGGAAGAAGAAAATGGTAGAATTGTAATAGGACTTACGCCTTCGGAATCGAAACGACTAATTGCGAAGGCGGTGAAGAGTTTGGAAGAGGTACAGCAGGCATTGAAGCACGGGACAATTATAATAACACTGGGAACTACAAACGGTTATATAGCTGAGGAGATTTTGAGTGATTTATCTGAGTCTAAGGTTGAGGTTGAGGCTGAGGTTGGGGTTGGATACAAAATTGATAAGCCGCGATACGCAGCTGGCATCATAACTGATCGAGGCTTGTGTATTGTCCCTAAGGATGAGCGTGCGAAAGAGGTAATTTTAAAAAACGGAAAAATTAGCGGTGAAAGCACAGAAGAAGCGATAGAGAATTTGTCAGCATCTGACGTCTTCATTAAAGGGGCAAATGTTTTAGATACCACGGGAACTGCGGGAATACTCATGGCGAATCCGTCTGGTGGCACGATCGGTTCTGCTCTTGGTACAGTTATGGCGAGAGGTGTGCATTTCATAATTCCTGTAGGGCTTGAGAAGACAATACCTTATTCCATTGTAGAGATAGCAAAGCGTGTGGGGATCGAAAAAATTCGTGAGACCACCGGTTGGCCTGTTGGGTTGATGCCGGTATATGGTAAGGTGATCACAGAGATTGAGGCATTAAAGATATTAGGTGCGGAGGATGCTTATCCCATAGCTGCAGGTGGTGTCGATGGTGGTGAGGGTTCTGTCGTCATCTGCGTTGAAGGAAGTATTGAAAAGCTGGACGAGTTGATGTCGCGGGTGAGAGGGATAAAGGGAGAAGCACCGGTAAAGGTTGTGAGCACGGACTGTAAGTAAGTGCGAGGTACTTGTTTACCGCTGAGTCTGCAGAGAACGCGGAGAGTCAGGAATATCATTTCTTGCCTGCGCGCACCGCGCAAGCAGGGCCCCCCGGTGAATGGCGTCCTTCAGAACCTCAGCGGTCTCCGCGTTCTCGGCGGTAAACAAATGCCTGTTTTCTATTCTCTGATTTCTGTCTTCTGTGTTAACTTTTCAGACAAAAAATATACAATAAAAAAAGGAAAAGGAAACCAGACTACTCAGGTTCAAAGTTCCGGGGTTCACGGTTCACTGTTAGACCGGTGAAAATTAACCGGTTCAAAGATATATCTCAAGAACTATGGAGAGCGCAAGCTTGACAACCTTGAACCGTGAACCTGGCAACCTGAGTAGTTACGTCTTACCTTAGGTTAGTTCCGGAATGATCTTCTTGCCAAGTAACTTGATGCTGGTCGATTTATCTGGTCCTATTGGAGAACCTGCGACTATCTGAGTTACACCCATCTTCGCAAGAGCTTTTCCTTTTTCAACGACTTCTTCCGGCGTACCGTATAGTGCAAATGCTTTTAACATTGTATCGTCTACGGTTTCAAATGCAGCGCCGAAGTTCCCTTCTTTTAATGCCGCATTAATCGCATCTACTTTTGAAGACTCGACTCCATGTCTCTCTAAAACTGTAGGCGGAGAACCAGCAGCGATAAATGCGACTACAGGAACAGCAGCAGCCTTTGCCTTCTCCGGTTTCTTATCCACTGAGATGCAGGCATAAGCCGCGACATCTATCTCAGACATGTTTCTTCCCGCCGCATCAGCTCCTTTCTTTATCAATGGTACAGCAGCTTCAAAGTCTTTCGGATTCGACGCATTTATCAAGACGCCATCTGCTATCATACCAGCGGTCTCAAGCATCTTTGGTCCTTGAGCTCCCATATAAATCGGAACTTTCACAGATGGCTTCACAGCTAACTGCGCTCCTGCTGCTAATCTCTTTCCTGCCATCAAATCTTTTATATCAGCAATTGCTTTCTTAACAGTTGCAACAGGTTTTGTCCATTCGATTCCTAATGCATCGAACGTTGCTTTATCACCGGGTCCGATACCCAGGACCGCTCTACCACCCGATACTTCATCGAGCGTAGCAAGCGATGATGCTATAGCTGCTGGAATTTTAACGTAGGGGTTTGTAACTCCAGGCCCTAATTTAATATTGTTTGTCGTAGCAGCAATTGCGCCCAACGTCATATATACGTCTCTGTTGTTGTAGTGGTCTGTTATCCAGCAATACTCAAATCCATTGTCTTCCGCGAGTTTCACGTAGTAGCTCAGTTTCGCCAATAGCTCGTTCGGAACAAATTCTATACCAAATTTCATAGTTTCTTTTTTCACCTCTCCTCTCAATCTTATTTCCTGATACCTATCTCTTTGAATTATAGATTATATAACCTTTTCGGTTTTGGTTCAGCTATTTTATTGTATATAAAGTATAACTTCTACCTATTTAGACGCAGATTTACGCAGATTTACGCAGAAAACTATTTCCTCAAACTAAGAATCTCCTCCGTCAATTCCGTATATTTAAAATCCGGATTATCTGCGTTCATCTGCGTCCGATTATAAAATTTATTCTT
>JACGMN010000128.1 GCA_014061035.1 Candidatus Methanophagales archaeon
CAACCAATTCGCTCCTTATCCACCTCCGGCCTGCTCTCAAGGTAGTCAATCGCCCGCATCGCGTCCCATATCCTCAGGCCCACTAAAACCTTCCCCAACAATAACCCACTGGTGAAGGCCCAATCACAGGGTATGTCACTTCTTTCCCCGAAACAAATGGCATCAGGGGCTAATACAACATACCCCCTGTTAGCGAACTGCCGGGCATAATCATAGTTTAACGGCCTTATGTTCTGTTGTCGTTCGACATCACTGGAAACGATTCCGGCCACATCGTCTTTGCCCCGTCCATGTCCGTGAAGACAAAGCAGCGCCCTGGCTTTACCATCTTTTTTTATCCCCTTTGGAACCAATACGTAGGCGGGGACGGACACACCCTCCTGACTTTCAAAAACAACCTTCTCTCGCCAATAGCCATCCTCTTCTATTCGCTCAAGAATGACCGGTTTCAGAGGGCATTTGTCCTGAGGGAAACTACCCAGCAATTCAGTTAATTTGGCTTTGAGATTTCCTTTCCAAATTTGCCAATCATATTTGGTTTCAGCCTTAAATTGATATTGCGGATTTATATTGTTGTAAACTCTATCAAGATACTTCTTGATAGAGTAGTTTCTAGTAAGTGAAGTAGCCACGTTAGCCCCATTCTAGCAGATACATATCTGTCTTGTCAACTGTATCCAGGAAAACTAAGAACTACACATTCCCAATCATAACTCTATGGTTTTTCTATGCTTCTGACAATGATTTATGCATCCCAGGTCAACTGGTACTATCGTCACCAGTTGGGGCCAGGGTAAAGCGTTTGGTGACTTCTTATATAATACGGTGTAAAACCAATATCTCAAATCTAATAGACAATTGCCACTTAAATATGATAGAATTGCACATGTTCGGCTTGGTGTAAGAGGGCCAGGGGAATTACAACCCTTTAGACATTGGCAACTATTCTAGGATTTGAAATACCTCTAAAGCACAAAGCGAAGAGAAAATGAAGGAATTAGGAAGAGCAGATGTAATTTACTCAGGTTCAGAGTTCCAGGGTTCACGGTTCACGGTTAGAGAACGATGACCATAAACTATCTCAAGAAATATGAAGAGCGCAAGCTGGACAACCGTGAACCTTGAACCGTGAACCTGGCAACCTGAGTAGTTACATGTTATGAACATAACAGATTCATGGAAGAAGTAAGAACGAAAGATAATCTGGAAGTAGCAGTAGAAAAAGAACCGACAGAGAAGTATCTTATAGATTCTCTCAAGGATCTGGTACGGATACCAACTTTTGTACCGCCGGGCGAGCATTATGGCGAGATAGTCGATCTGCTTATCACGGTATTTGATGAACTCGAATTCGAGTGCGAAAGAATAGAGATACCGGCAGATATTTATAAAAGCTGGCAACGATCAGATGCGCTGCATGGTGAGAGAGTGAACCTACTGGCTATTAAAGATTATGGTGCAAAGGAAAGTATCGATATATATACGCACTTAGATGTAGTTCCCGCAAGCGAGGGCTGGACCGTGCCGCCGTCTCCATTTGATCCTGTGATCAAAGATGGTAGGATATACGGACGTGGTGTCGCAGATTCTAAAGGGACTGTCGCAGCACTTTTGACTGCCTTGTGTATTATGAATGCGAATAGCTTAGAGAGTAGGTATAATCTCCGGATTGTATTGACTACGGATGAAGAGATTGGACTTTACTCTGGTCTCTGCTTCTTCGCCGATGAAGGCTTCCTCAAGGGCGATTATTTACTCTGCATGGATTCTAATAGCGAAGGTATCTGTGTGGGAACGAATGGCGTGCTGAACTGGGAGATGGTAGTGCACGGCAGATCATGCCATAGCTCTATACCATTTTTGGGTGTGAATGCGGTAGAAAACGCATCAGTAGTGATTCAGGAGTTAAACGTACTGAAAAGCGATATTGAGCGTAGAGAATCGAAAGTCCCATGCAGTCCAGAGATCACGAAGATAACAGGACAGAAACAGATAAAGCCGGTATTTAATGTTACGATGATCAACGGCGGTGTGAAGGAGAATCTTATACCCTCGAGCTGCACCCTGCGTGGCGACCGGCGCTATATCCCCGAGGAAGAGGTGGACGCCGTAAAAAAAGAGTTTGTAGAAGCAGTTGCCGCTATAAAAGCAAAGCATGGGATAGACTTAGACCTGTATCAGGTGCCCGGATTCCCGCCCATGTTTACCGATCCTGATGACGAATGGGTAATACGTGTAAAGGATGCTGCTTCTGATGCTTTCGGCGTATCTAAACCGATAATAGGTGTCCAGGGAGGGTTAGATATAGGTTATGCAGTTAAAAGAACGAATCAGCCGGTCTGTGCCTTTGGTGTTGGCAGTTCAGCAGATAGCAATGTGCACGGACCTGACGAGAACGTCAGGATAAGCGATTTAAATAACTATGTGAAGTTTTTGATACGGTTGCTGGTTAGTGGTTGAGTTTGAAATGAAGCGCGATCTCGCGTCTTGCAGCCGCTTCTGAATCTGATGTATGTACTACATTGCGCTGTATATCTATACCATAATCTCCGCGTATTGTTCCCGGCTCCGCTTCTTTCGGGTCTGTTGCACCCGCTATTTCCCTTGCCACTGCGATTGCATCTTCGCCTTCGAGTATCATCGAGATCACTGGCCCGGATGTCGCATAGGAGATCAACGCTTCGAAGAAATCCTTCTCGCGATGTTCCGCATAGTGCTTCTCCATCAGCTCTTTATCCTTATTCGGCTCTGTAAGCTCTGATTTTACGATTCTCAATCCCTTCTTCACAAATCGCATTAGTATATCGTCGATAATCTCTCGATCTAAGTTTCCAGGTTTTATCATCACGAACGTTCTTTCGACTTTCTTTGACATCCTCTTCTCTTTCCACTCCTATTCTATACTATTCTAATTCTATTTCTATACTTCTATACTTTCTATCTCTACTACATTTAATTTAAATATTCTCCAGTTGATATCTGCCCGAGTATCCTTCTCCCATCAGATTTTCCGTTCCCGTTCCCAGCTTGATAAAGACGAGTTGCAGAATTCTCGCATTTTTTCTGATATAATAACCATTCTTATTCAATACGACAAGCAAAGACTCACTGCGTCCCCTATACCCTGCATCCCATATCGCAGTCTCGATTGTAACACCGCACCGCAAGAGAGTAGAACGTGGTGCCGCTATTGCGAGACTGTCGAGTGGTAGGGTTAGAATTTCATTAAACCCGATTTTGTATGCG
>JACGMN010000132.1 GCA_014061035.1 Candidatus Methanophagales archaeon
TATCCCTACTGGTTAAAAAATATATAAGGAACACGAGTAATGAATAAGCAAGCACAGCAAAGAAGAGCGTCGATGGTCTAGAGGCATGACTTGGGCCTTCCAAGCCTACAGCCCGGGTTCAAATCCCGGTCGACGCATGATGATCCCATAAATATTATTTTAAAAAATAATCGCCTGCATGTTCCACAGCCCGAGCAACGAGTTCTGCGGCTTTATCAAGGTCTCGCAGACTTAACAACTCCACCGGCGTGTGAATATACCGTGTAGGAACGCCGACTACGCCAGTAGGTATGCCAATCTTCGAGAGATGTATTGCAGTAGCATCAGTAGTTCCACCATCAGCCACGCTGAGCTGGTAATCGATTTTATACCGGGCAGCGGTCTCTTTAAGCCATTTTAATACCGAAGGAGGCGTTATTATACCACGACCGGACGCGTCAGAGACAGTAATTACAGGACCTTTCTCCACTTCTACTGGAGTATCCTTCTTCTCTATTCCCGGATGTCCACCCGCTACATTGACATCTGTCGCTATTGCAAGATCTGGGCTGAGCGCATAAGCGGCAGTTCTCGCTCCTTTCAGCCCTACCTCTTCCTGCACTGTTCCTACTGCGTAGACCTCGAATTCAAATTCAGTATCTATCCCTATCCGCTTTACTGCCTCTATCATCACAGCAACGCCTGAGCGATTGTCAAAAGCCTTACAGGTAGTTCTTTCATTCGCGAGCTCTACAAGGTGGCGGTCTATCGTGACTGGTGTTCCGATAGAAATGCCCATCCCCTCCACTTCTCCTTTGCTACGCGCGCCTACGTCTATAAACATATCTTCAGACTTTACCACCTTCTCACGCTCTTCCTTCTTCATTACGTGAGCCGGCTTCGACCCGATAACGCCGTACAAACCGCCCCTGTCCCTCTCCGCATGCACAATCACGCGTTGATTGAGCAGCGTTTGCTCAAACCAGCCGCCGATAGTTGAGAAGAATATGAATCCTTCGTCACTTATATGCTTCACCATAAATCCTATCTCATCGATGTGTGCAGCAATCATAACAGAAGGCTTTTTACCTTTACCACGCTTCGTAGCTATCAGATTGCCCAGACGGTCAATCTTTATCTCGTCCACATACTCATTTAACTCTACCGCGATGATATTCCTTATCTCGCCTTCGTAGCCTGAAACGCCATGCGCTTCAGCCAATTTTCTCAGCAGTTCTTTCAGTTCAGTCATTCTTTCATTCTGGATGGGGAAAAAAATCCCGCCTCCCGGATTTGAACCGGGGACAGCACGGTATCCGCGCGGTTATAAGATCTTTAGGAGGTGATCAAATACGCCACACTACAGCCGCGCACTCTTCCAAGCTGAGTTAAGGCGGGATAGCGAGATAGCGGGATAGATAGGTATATATATACATATAAAGACCTCAAACAAATATAAATATAGTTATAGTTTAAATCTTAGTTTAAATCTGGTCTGGCAGAAAGAAGTAAAAAAGAGAAAAATGAGAATCTGGAAATTTGGAGAGAATATTGATACTGACCAGATTATTCCGGCTGAATATCTGACGACAGGCGATGCAACAAAGCTCGCAGCTCATGCGTTTGCTAAGGTGCTGCCAGAATTTTCGAAAGAAGTGAAAGAAGGCGATGTCATCGTAGCGGATGAGAATTTCGGCTGCGGCAGTTCGCGTGAGCATGCACCACGTGCATTACTCGGTGCAGGCATAAGTTATGTAATAGCAAAGAGTTTTGCAAGAATCTTCTTCAGAAATTCGATCAATACCGGTCTGCCTCTGATCGAAATCGACGCTGACGTCTTCGACCGGATTGAAGAATGTGATGAGATAGAAATACACTTTGATAGCGGCGTAATAAAGAATCTCACAAAGAAGGAGGATTATCAATTCAACCCGCTGCCAGCCTTTATGCAGGAAATCCTTGAAAGCGGTGGTCTGATCAATTATATTAAGATCAAAAAGCAGAGATAAGATAAGCGAAAAAATGAGGAGAAGGAAGAAGACGAACCCGAAGATTGATCTGTTAATAGACGATTTAAAGCGAGTTTCGAGAGAACGCAGCGTGCCGCTATGGCGTGATATAGCGAAGCGGTTAGAGAAGCCGCGAAGGCATTATGCCACGGTTAATCTGAGCAAGATAAATAGATATTCCGTGGCAAACGATACGATTATTGTTCCGGGCAAGGTGCTGAGTGCCGGAGAGATCGAGAAGCCAGTTACCATTGCAGCACTAGGATTCAGTAAAAAAGCGTATGAGAAGATCAGCTCGCGGGGAAAGTGTAAGTGCGTTGGGATCGAAGAACTGATGGAGACAAATCCGAAAGGGTCAGGTGTAAAGATAATAGTGTAAATAAGTATAATTAAGAATTAAGAAAGAGTAAGAGAGATGAGATAGATGGAGCTAAAAATAATAGACGGGGACGGTCTTATTCTTGGGCGGTTAGCGAGTACGGTAGCGAAGAAGTTACTGAACGAGAAGGATGTGGAGATTGTGATCGTCAATGCAGAACGCGTGGTTATAAGTGGTTCCAAAGTAAGAACGTTTAAGGATTACAAGGCGATGAAGGATAGAGGTTCAAAGGAGCAAGGACCTTTCTTTCCTAAAATGCCTGACAGAATTGTGAAGAGGACAATACGCGGCATGCTACCTTATAAGCAGGCAAAGGGGAGAGACGCATTTTCACGATTGAAGGTTTATCTTAGCATACCAGAAGAATATGAGGATGAGGTTAAAGCTAAAGCTGTGGCAGGAGAGCGTGAAGAAGTAAAAAATATCTCGGCTGAACGATTGTCTCGTAAGTATGTAACAGTAGGAGAGGTGAGCGAAAAACTAGGATGGGTACCAAAGCAAAACCAAAGGCAAAGAAAGTAGTGAATGAGGTTGGAAAGAGGAAGAGTGCGGTCGCACGTGTAACAGTAAAAGAGGGCAAAGGTGTTGTGAGAGTAAACAAGAGACTACTAGAGGTAATAGAGCCAGAAGTGGTGCAAACAAAGTTGGCAGAACCCTTGCTTATCGCTTCTCAGTTTCAGGATATTGATATTGATAGCATTGATGTGAATGTAACAGTAACTGGCGGCGGGTTTATGGGGCAGGCAGAGGCGGCACGCACTGCTATTGCACGTGGATTAGTGGAATGGACAGAGAATGAAGAGCTGAAAGAGACCTATCTGGGATATGACCGAAGCTTGATAGTAAGTGATATGAGGAAGAAAGAGATGAAGAAGTATGGTGCAAAAGGTGCGAGAGCGAAGAGGCAGAAGTCTTACAGATAAAGGTAAAGGTAAAGGTAAAGGTAAAGTTCAATGATTCCAGTAAGGTGTTATACATGTGGAAAAGTCATATCAAATGTTTGGGACGAGTATAAGGCGCGAACAGAGCACGAGGATGAGGATCCAGGGAAAGTAATGGATAGCCTGGGGATAGAGCGATATTGCTGCCGTAGGATGCTTCTAACGCACGTAGAATTGATGGATGAGATAGCACCGTATGAATGAATAAGATAATGGAGAAGATTGAGCAAGTACGATAAGGGGGTTGTAGGGTAGCTTGGTCGATCCTTCGGCGTTCGGGACGCCGAGACCTGAGTTCAAATCTCAGCAACCCCATTCTCGTACTCTCGTACTCTCGTACTGTACAGTAGACAGTAAAGTAAGGAAAGAAAAGGTTGATCGGGTTGACAGAAAAAAGAAGGAAATATACGAAATATGAAGAAGCACGCATCATAAGTGCAAGAGCGCTGCAATTAGCTATGGGTGCTCCGGTACTCATTGATACAGAAAAAATAGAGCCTACAGAGATAGCTATCGAGGAATTTAAGAGTGGTGTTATCCCGATAACGGTGAGAAGACGTGCGGAATAGGATTATATGACCGAGATCAGAGATCAGAAATCAAAGGACAGAAAATAATTGAGAACGCTAGAATGGGATGATAAAAAGCGCGTTCTGAAACTGATAGATCAGACGCAGCTACCTGAAGATTATAAGATCGTAGAGTGCGCGAATGTACCGGAACTTATAGATGCGATAAAAAGCTTAAAGGTGCGAGGTGCACCGGCATTAGGCGTTGCTGGCGCTTTTGGCGTTGTATTGGCATGTACAGGTATGGATAAGCACGAGTTCAAGAATGGTGTAGAAGAGCTCGCGGTAGCGCGCCCAACTGCTGTAAATCTCTGCTATAGTGTTAATAGGACGCGGCAGGCAGCGCGGTGCTCGGGGAAAGCATGCCGGGGATGAGGGATCGTGCACTGGCTGAGGCAAAAAAGATTGCTGAGGAAGATGTCGCGGTGAACAAGAAGATAGGGGATTATGGGAGTGTGCTTTTGGAGGATGGTGACGTCGTGCTGACGCATTGCAATGCAGGGCGGCTTGCATGTGTGGATTGGGGGACGGCACTCGGAGTAATAAGAACTGCGATAGAGAACGGGAAGAGGATAGAAGTGATTGCTTGCGAGACGAGGCCTCTAAATCAGGGTTCACGGCTCACCGCGTGGGAACTACTTCAGGATAAAATCCCGGTTACGCTTATCACGGACAGCATGAGTGCGGCAGTTATGCGTGCCGGAAAGGTAAATAAGGTGCTGGTTGGTGCTGACAGAGTCGTCAAGGAAGGAGTGATAAACAAAATAGGGACGTACATGCATGCTTTGGTCGCGAAGGCGCATGCCATACCGTTCTATGTCGCCGCTCCGGGTTCATCGTTCGACAGGACGCGTAGTTATAAAGAGGTTGTGATAGAGGAAAGAAGCGCTGAAGAACTATTATTCTTCGGATCAAAGCAGATTGCACCGCTTGAGGTGAAGATTTACAATCCTGCCTTTGATTTCACTCCGTTTGAGCTGATAGAAGCGGTAATTACGGAGAAAGGGGTGTTTTCTTCACTTTCACCGAGAGAATGGTGTGATGGCAATTCGGGATAGAATAGATTTATTACAAATATAAAGGAGTTATGCGTAAGCGAGAATACCTTTGCAATCAGCAAAGTAAAATAAAAGAAATGCTATAAAGGATAGACGGTGATAAAATGGTTCGCTTTATACAAACATCTGACTGGCAGATTGGAATGAAAGGCGGGGGTCTTGGAGAAGCTGGCCTATTGTACGCGAGACTAGAATTGAGTCAATTCGTAATGTGTTGAAAACGGCTCAAGAACAAAAAGTAGACTTTGTACTATTGTGTGGAGATATTTTTGAGCACAATATGATTAGTCAAGAGGACGTTAAAAAAGTTGTTACGATATTCAATAAATATCCCAATATTCCGCTTTATCTCCTTCCAGGGAATCACGACATTCTGGGTCCAGATTGTGTTTATGATAGACCAATATTCTCCGGAATAAAACATCTGAAAATCCTTCGCGCACATGATCTTGTCGAGGTGAGTGGAGCAATCCTTCATCCGTGTCCAGTTCATTCAAAATTCATCACACAAGATATTACTGGTACAATCCCAGATGTTCACAAAATCGACGGTGTCCATATAGGGGTTATACATGGAAGTTTAGAAGGAAAATCCCCTGTACCAACATGGGAAGATGTAGATTTGCCAATTGACCCCTCATGCGTTAATAGAACTGGGATAGATTATCTTGCTTTAGGTCATTGGCACAGTCATAGAACTTATGAAGATAGCACTATGGTAACCCGAATGGCATATTCTGGAACTCATGAACAGACTAAATATAGTGAAGATGATGCTGGGCAATGTTTACTGGTTCAAATAGAAGGAAAAGGAGATGCACCTAAAATTGAGCCTATTAAAACGGGCCAATTGACATGGGTGTCTAGTGAATTCGAGATGAAAGATTCTTCTTCACTTAGCGAACTTAAAGATTATTTTGAATCAATTAAGGAGATTGATATGGTTAGATTGGACCTTCACGGGGAATTGCCATTGGAACGTAAAGAAGAACTCGATAATATCTTGGAATTGCAAATAACCTTACATAGGAATTTTAGAGTGAAATCAGATTCCCTCAGCATTACCGTGCCCACCAAACTAGAAGAACCATCTGATTTTGGCGATCCAACTTTAAATCAGACCGAAATCCATCTGAAAAATTTATTATCAACTGAGACTGATCCAAGACAGCGAAGAGTAATAGTAGAAGCTCTTACTCACCTACAACGATTTGGAAAGGGGGCTGAGTTATGAAGCTCCATTGGGTTGAACTCGAAAACTGGAGGCAACATACTAAAAGGCGGGTTGATTTTGATGATGGTGCAACCGTCATATATGGTCCGAATGAGACGGGCAGATCAACCATATTGGAAGCTTTGAGCAGAGGGCTTTTTGACAAGTCTAGTTCTCACGCTGAGGCCATCAAACGCATTAAACCTCTTACAGCTTCTGGAAATGTATATACGATTGTTGGAAGCGGATTTACCATCTACACGGGGAAGTAAACCCTCCCAGTGGGGTGCTTTTCAGTGGCTGTGGACTTCCCAAGAGACTCGAGAACTTCCCACTGATAAAGAAAGAGATCCGACCACCGCTCTCCACTTAGAAACAAAAGAGGGTGGAGGTGTACTGGTGACTCCAAAATTTCAGGCAGTTCAAAATTTTATTTACACGTCTTATGCTAAATATTTTACAAAGACAGGACGAACTACTACGAATTCTCCTATATCAAATCTCGAAAAAGATAACCAGCTTCTTCAACAGAGGAGCGTGGAACTTAGGACCAAAATAAAAGATGTGGATGATAAAAAACAACAATTAGACGAGCTTCAAAGACAACTTCCTCTGCTTAAGAAGAAAATTGAAGATACCAAAGAAGAATTGAACATAGCTAGGAATGAGGCAATAGACTTTTCTTCGATTGAATCTGACCTAAAGGCCGCCGAAGCGGGTGTTAAGGAAGCAGAGAGAGATGTTCAGGATGCAAAAAAAGCACTAAAGGAACTTGAAGGATCAGCAGAGAAAATAGAGAAGCTCCAAAAGAAGGAGAAAAAAGCGAGAGAGAAACTTTCTCGACTCGAGGCTTTATGTGACCAGTTGGAAAAACGCCAGCAGGAAATAAAAGAGAAAGTGGAAGAGAGGGCGATGAGGATAAGGGAGTGCGAGGAGCTGACGAGAGATGCACGAATCTTGTGGACCAAATCCGACACTATGGAAAAAATCGAGGTGTTGGAGAAGAAAATAAAGAGGATAAAAGTTCTTGATGACAAAATTGAAAGTCTAAGGGAAAAGGAAGCGCCGATTACGCCTACCAACAAAGAGTTCGAGAAACTCATCCAAAGTCAGATGCGAATAGAAGCCCTGAAGGAGAGCTTAAGAGTAAGAGGGCTTGGAGTAAATGTAACTCCCGGCGAGGAAGGCTCCCTTGAAGTTGAGGTAGACGGAGATAGAATCAAAGATGGAAAATTAACTGCAACAGGGACTGAGAGCGTGAGTGTGGCATCACCACATTTTGGAAAGGTTACGGTTGAAGCAAAACTAGAAGAGGCACACGATGCAAAGGTTGACATTCAACATCTGGAAGAGTGCATTAAAGGGGCATTAAGCAAATACAGTGTAAATTCGATCGACGAATTGAAAGAGCTGAATCGGAGCCAGGACGAGATATCACGCAAGACAAGGGAGTTATTGGCAGAGAGAAGGGGGGTTGATGAACACTCAATCAAGGAGTTAAGTCTTGAGTTAGAAAAAATCAAGGAAAAATATGAAGAATTAAAAAATATGGAAAGAACGCCCACTGCGACCAAATTGAATCCTACTGACGGGGACCTTGGAGAACTCGTGAATAAAAGGGAGAAAGAACAGGCTGAGGCAAAAGATATCCTTGATAAAGCAAGAAAAGAAAGAGACCAAGTTGATAACGAGGCCCAAGTTGATAACGAGGCATTAGAGAAAAAAGAAGAATTAGCCGGGGTTCGGGCAGAGCAAAAGCATTTTTCCGAAGAGTTGGATAATTCAAGAAACCAAGAGCGAGAAATTATCTGCCAATACGGCTCAATAGAAGATCAAGAGCAAGTAATTCGACAGCAGTGTACATCTATAGACCAGCTCAAAGGTGGGGATAGGCACGGAAAGCTTAGGAGGAGCATATTCAAAATTATCAGGAATCGAATCTCGTATGGAAATTCTCAATGAAAGACTTGAGAAAGAGCAGATACATGCAGAATCTTATGAACTCTTAAAGGAGGCGTTAGAGCAACAGTATCGTTCAGCTTTATCAGTAGTAGTTGGT
>JACGMN010000014.1 GCA_014061035.1 Candidatus Methanophagales archaeon
TTTGACGGCAGGAAGATATTTCTTTGGAATAAAACTGTCTGGTCATTGTTGATTATATGGTTTGGTTTGCTAGTGGGTGCTGCAAAGTTTTTCGGCTAACACTATTTTAGAGTGGGAGATGAGCATAACTAGTTGTTCTAGCTATAATTGGGAAATAAACGCCCCTTCGTTCGCACTATCGCCTAACAGCAGATAAAAGGCTTCGCTACGCTTCGCCCAAATTGCCTTCGGCAACTTCTTTTATCCGCAAACCGTTGGGCGAAACGGCGGTAGTTATGATGATTTCGCTGATGTTGATGGTGGTGGTGATGGTGATGGTGTTGCTGTAAGTGTTGTTGTCGTTATCGTCGGTGGCATTGCTCATGGAGATGGTGACGGCGGTGAAGGTATTGATATAAAGGTTAAAAGAAATAAATGCTGCTACTTACTGTATGCAGTATGGCTATGATAAAAACAGCGGACAAAATATCACGTTCATCCCTGCGAGATTCTTCATCGTTTCTGTCAGTATCGCAATCGATTCGCCATTCCAACTTTTGTTGCTTCATGCTCACGTTGTGGACAAACGCATTTTATGGGTGCTCCTCCTCGCCCGAGACCCTGTCGGGGACCACCTGCTCCTCTTCCTTGTCCTATTCCCATTTCTATCACCTCCTTTTTATTATTGCCTTCCTCTTCTATACTGTTTTGCCACAGACCGTGAAGACTGCAAAATTCTCTCGCGTCCACCTTCTTCACGTCGGCTGAGATTTTATATACCATGAAACTCAGTATAATAATATAATAAGCGTATAGAGAGGTATAACCAGATGCGACTTGACAAACTGACTTTAAAGGCTCAAGAATCGCTGCAAGAAGCAAAAAACATTGCAGACAAATACAACCATCAACAGATAGACGTGGAACATTTATTGTTAGCGCTTGTCGAGCAACCTGAAGGTATAGTAGTTCCGATATTGGAAAAAATCGGCGTTGATATTGCCCTGCTCAAATCACGTCTCGCAAAGCATTTAAGTTCTTTGCCTAAGGTATATGGCGGAGGTGGAATCGAGCAGATATACGTAACACCGAGATTGAATAAGACGCTGGAGAATGCATGGCAAGAAGCGCAAGCTATGAAGGATGAGTATATGAGCACAGAGCATATACTTCTTGCGATTGCAGAAGATGCGGATCCGTTCTCTCCACAAATTATTAAAAGAATGGGCGCGACAAAGGAGAAGATATACAAAGCCCTGACTGGAATTCGTGGTAGACAGCGAATAGTGGACCAAAATCCAGAGGAGAAGTATCAGGCACTGGAACGATACACACGAGATTTGACAGAGTTTGCTCGTAAAGGTACGCTCGACCCGGTAATAGGCAGAAATGACGAAATTCGCAGGGTTATTCAAGTCCTTTCGAGAAGAACGAAGAATAATCCAGTTCTTATAGGCGAGGCAGGCGTGGGGAAGACCGCGATAGTCGAGGGTTTAGCGCAGCGAATAATAACCGGTGACGTCCCCGAGACTTTGAAGGATAAGCGAGTCGCAGCGCTGGACACGGGTGCATTGATCGCCGGGACGAAGTTCAGAGGTGAGTTTGAAGACCGTCTCAAGGCGGTGTTAAAGGAGATTGACGATGCTGCGGGTCAGATAGTGCTCTTTATTGACGAATTACACACCGTTGTCGGAGCGGGTGCGGCAGAGGGTGCGATTGATGCCTCGAACATGTTAAAACCTGCACTTGCTCGCGGCGAGCTCAGATGTGTGGGTGCAACCACGATAGACGAATATCGCAAGTATATTGAGAAGGACGCAGCTCTGGAACGGAGATTCCAGCCGATCTTAGTCCGCGAACCGTCGGAAGAGGATACGATCTCGATTCTGCGTGGTTTGAAGGAGCGGTACGAACTGCATCACGGTGTGAGGATTCACGATTCTGCCTTGATTGCTGCAGTTGAACTCACCAGCAGATATATTTCCGATAGGTTCTTGCCTGACAAAGCCATTGACGTCATTGACGAAGCCACTTCCATGTTGAGAACTGAAATAGACAGCATGCCGGTCGAGATTGACGAGGTTGACCGTAAAATCAGGCAACTGGAGATTGAAGAACAGGCTTTGAAGCGCGAGAAAGACAAAGCATCGAAGGAACGGCTTGAAAAGCTCCGCGAGGAACTGGCGGTATTAAAAGAAAAAGATGACCGGCTCAAAGCGAGATGGCAGAATGAAAAGGAGATAATAGAGCGGATAAGGGAGATCAAAGCGAAGATAGACGATGCGAAGTTGGAAGAAAAACAGGCCGAACGCAGTGGAGATCTAGAGCGTGTGGCAAGAATTCGGTATGGAACGCTTGTCGAACTCCGTAACGAACTGGATGCACAGAACGAGAGACTGCACGCGATGCAGCGTGACCAGAAGATGCTAAAAGAAGAGGTTGAGGAAGAAGACGTTGCCGAGGTGGTCGCGAAATGGTCCGGTGTCCCGGTAGCGAAGATGCTGGAAGGAGAGACAGAGAAACTTCTTCATATGGAAGAGCGCTTGAAACAGCGTGTTGTGGGACAGGATGACGCGATTTCGTTGGTCTCTAATGCGATTAGAAGGGCTCGTGCAGGTCTCAGTGACCCGAATAGACCAATTGGTTCGTTCATATTCCTGGGTCCGACAGGCGTTGGAAAGACAGAACTTGCAAAGGCACTCGCCGAATTTCTATTCGATGATGAACGGGCGATGGCGCGGATAGATATGTCAGAGTTCATGGAGCGGCACTCAATTGCGAGGCTCATTGGTGCACCTCCAGGATACGTGGGATATGAAGAGGGCGGAATTTTAACCGAAGCGGTTCGAAGAAGACCCTACACCATAGTCCTCTTTGATGAAATAGAGAAGGCGCACAATGAGGTCTTTAACTTACTGCTTCAGATTTTAGACGATGGTCGTCTCACCGATGGTCATGGAAGAACAGTGAACTTTAAAAATACCGTGAATATCATGACTTCCAACGTTGCGAGCGATATTATGCAAGAATTTAGTGGCGAAGAGTTGCGTGAGAAGGTGATGGACGCGGTAAAGATGGTGTTTAGACCCGAATTCTTGAATCGTATTGATGAGATTATCATATTCAATCAGCTGGGCATGGACGAGATAAAGAAGATAGTGGAGATTCAAATGCAGTATCTGCAAGATAGACTTACCGGGAGGAATATCTCGATTTCTGTCAGCGAGAGCGTAAAAGAATTGATGGCGAGTAAAGGATTCGACCCCGTATTCGGGGCAAGACCGGTAAAGCGAACAATTCACCGGATGATCGAAGACCCATTATCTATGAAGATTTTGAACGGCGAGTTCAGTGAGGGAGATATGATAAAGATGACTGTTTCTGAGGGGGCGATTGTGTTTAGGAAGTGAATTAATGAACGTGCTTTTCTTCACATTTACACCCCTTTCAACATCTTCCTCACCACCTTCACATCCGTTTCCACCTCTTTTGGCGGTTCGCATATCTCTGTCGCGCGTTCAGGGTCTTTCAATAGATGCCCGGTAGCAATACAGACGATTCGCTCATCGCGTTCTATTACTCCCATCTCAACCAACTTCTTCAGCCCTGCAATTGACGCGGCGCTCGCAGGCTCCACACCTATCCCTTCCGACCGTGCCAGTTCGATCTGTGCCGCGGTTATCTCTTCATCAGTCACAGATTCCGCAGTGCCACCAGAGCTTCTAATAGCATCCAGTGCCTTTGCCGCGTTCACCGGATCCCCTATCCGTATAGCAGATGCGATCGTTTCCGGCTTAGCTTCTGGCGTTATCTCGGCTTTACCTTCTTTAAACGCTCTTGTTACCGGCATTGCACCCTCTGCTTGAATCCCGACCATCTTCGGAACAGCATCTGTGATACCAAGAATCTTCAACTCCGAGAAGGCTTTGAATATCGCACTTATATTCGCGGCATTTCCGACAGGCAGGATAACCCTCTCCGGTACTTCCATCTTAAGCTTTTCTGTAATTTCAAACGCTATCGTCTTCTGCCCTTCTAACCGGTACGGATTCACAGAATTCAGCAAGTATAGGCTTTCTTCTTCACAGAGCACACGAACAATCCTTAGAGCATCGTCAAAATTGCCTTTTAACGTGAATACCTGCGCACCGTGCATCAACGCCTGCGCTACCTTCCCCAATGCCACTTTACCCTCCGGGAGCAGAACGTAGCACGGAATGCCAGCCTTTGCCGCAAAGAGTGCAAGTGACGTTGAAGTATTTCCTGTTGATGCACATGCGACACCTTTAACACCCAGTTCTACCGCCTTTGTTACGCCAACCGTCATTCCTCGATCCTTAAACGAACCTGACGGGTTCAATCCTTCATGTTTCACCCATAAATCCGTAACGCCGATGGTTTTTGCGAGGCTATCGCACCGGTACAGGGGCGTATTACCTTCAAACATTGTTATTGGCTCTATTTCATCATCAAAAGGTAATAAATCACGATATTTCCAAACTCCTTCTCCTTCCCCTTCCCACTTTGCTTTCCATCTTCTTCCCGTACCGGCATCGAGCTCAAGGTCAATGCTCGAATAATCGTATCTTATATCCAGCAACCCTCCGCATTTGCTGCACGTGTATACTATCTCGGTCCCGGAGAAGCGTGTCCTGCACCGTATACATTCCACCGCATATTCTTTCATGGTAAATGATATATCTTCATCAGCGGTATTAATTAATAATATGAATTGGCTAGCGAGTGAATGAACCACTGTAAAGAAGACGAAGAAACAGAACGGGTACCCTGGGACGAATACTGGATGAAGATTGTAACCGACGTGGCTAATCGTTCAACTTGCTTGCGTCGACAGTTAGGCGCTCTGCTGGTTAAAAATAATGTGATAATATCCACGGGCTATAACGGTGCTCCACGGGGGTTCCCTCATTGTCTTGATAACGGATGCAGGCGGGATGAATTGAAGATCGCATCGGGTGAACGGCATGAAGAGTGCATTGGCGTGCATGCAGAGCAAAACGCACTTTTGCAAGCGAGCAGAGAGGACGCAGAAAGCGGTACGCTTTACGTAAATGCATTCCCGTGCAAGATCTGCGCAAAGCTGATAATAAATGCCGGACTACAGCGTGTAGTGATGAGTGGTGAATATAGCGATGAAGAAGGTCTCGAGTATTTGAGAAAAGCCAATATAAAGCTCACGTTTATTTAATAAATCTTAATTAAAGATAGTGATTGGAGAAAGATAGTGATTGGAGATGGTAGAAGAAAAAGGAAAGAGAGAAGGAGAAGGGATATCGTTTGAAGACGCGATGAAACGATTAGAGGCGATAGTTGAGGAACTGGGCAGGGGTAATCTCTCGTTAGAAGATTCATTGAATAGGTTCCAGGAGGGTATGGAGCTGTATAAAGTTTGCAATAATAAGCTGGACGAGGCAGAATATAAGGTAGAACTGTTGATAGAGAAGGGTGGAGAAGGGGGAGAACTCACAGTCGGGAAATTCGAGGGGGTGGAGTAGTCAAGAAATGGTGAATGATCTGGAAATAAGAAAAGCTTTAGAATACGCTAAAAGATTCCGTGACAAAGTTTTCGTGATAAAATTCAGTGGCATAGTATTAGTAGATCAAAACGTAATGGACTCGCTAATCTCAGATTTAATCACATTGAATTACGATGCTGGCATAAGGATAGTCGTTGTTCATGGAGGAAGTGACATAATCTCGACTATAATGGATAAATTTGGTTTGAATCCGAAATTTATTAATGGATTACGGGTTACCGATGAAGAAACGCGTTATATTGTCCAGGCAGTCCTATCAGATGCTAATCAGAAGATCGTATGGAATATAAATAAGAGAGGTGGTAAAGCGGTTGGTCTCTCCGGCGTTTCGGGTAATTTATTCAGCGCCAGAAGGATACAGCCGGATTTGGGGTTCGTTGGACGCGTTGAAAAGGTTGACGGGGAACTCGCCAGGCTATTTACACAAAAAGGATATATTCCCGTGATATATCCAATGGGATCGGACGAAGAAGGGACTTTGCTTAACATCAATGCAGACCACTGTGCGAGCGAATTAGCGTGCTCTTTAGGTGCTGAGAAGCTCATTCTTATAACCAACGTGCGCGGTATCTTACGCAATCGAGATGATGAAAGCACTTTGATACCCTCGCTGAGATTATCGGAGGCGAAAAGTATTCTGAACGAGAGCTTTATAACTGCGGGTATGACGCCCAAGATAGAAGCGTGCATAGAGGCAGTAGAACGCGGCGGTGTTAAAAGCTCACACATTATTGGATTGAAAAAGCATGCGATATTGGACGAGATATTCACCGAGAAAGGTACTGGAACGATGATAACAAGAAAAAATAAATTTTGATAATCGGACGCAGATGAACGCATATAATCAGGATTTTAAACTTAATCTTGGCAAGTTTTGATATTTTGATTTAGAATTTTTATATGTCTAACCGTGAACCGTGAACCGTGAACTGTGAACCCTGAACCCCTAACCTTTAACCCTGAGTAGCTACGATCTCGCCATCTATTCTACGGTAAAAGCAGGATCGGTATCCGGTATGACACGCGACCCCTATCTGCTTCACCTTCAATAGTAGAGTATCTTCATCGCAATCGATCAGAATATCCTTTACAATCTGTTCGTGCCCTGAACTCTCACCCTTCTTCCATAATTTGCTGCGGCTCCGGCTCCAGTAATGTGCCTTTCCCGTCTCCCTCGTAAGCCTCAGCGCCTCATCGTCCATGTACGCAAGCATAAGCACCTCGCCTGTCTCATAATCCTGTACGATCGCAGGTCTCAACCTCAAGTCATGACTTTCTTTCATCATATTTGTTTAGCCATCAATTTCCGCCTGTATCTTGTATCCTGTATAATGTATCTTCATCGTACCCATACAAATACCTTCAGAGTTTTATATAAATATTGAGGAAATAGTTTTCTTAGTTTTCTGCGTAAATCTGCGTAAATCTGCGTCTAAATAAGTCGAAGTTATACTTTAGTTATACTTTATATACAATAAAATGATGAACGAAGAAATAGACTTCTCTGCCTTCTCTCCTACAGATTACCGGTACGCCGTTCCTGAATTGCGAGAATATCTATCAGATGAGGCGTACGTGAAATATAAAGCGAAGGTAGAAGCAGCTCTTGCGTGCGTTTTTGCAAAGAAGAGAATCTTAACGAGCGATTTATCTGATGAGATCGTAGCGGCAGCGTTAGATGTAACGGCTGAAGAGGTTTATAAGGAAGAGAAGAAGAGACGGCATGACGTCCGAGCTCTAGTTGAGGTAATACGGAGCCGCGTAAGCGATGGTGCGAGACCGTTCGTGCATCTCTCTGCAACGTCGTATGATATAGTAGATACCGCAAATGCGCTTAGATATAGAGACGCGGTGACTGACGTTATCATTCCTGACATGCTCGCATTGGAGCGGTCGTGGATGTATCTGGCACGGCGTGAGAAGGATACATTACAGATAGGGCGAACGCACGGTCAGTATGCAGAGCCTATCACATTCGGGTTTGCACTTGCGCAGTACGTGAACCGGTGGGGTTCGCGAATACTAAAGATTCAGGAGGCGAGTGACAGACTCGTGGGTAAATTCTCAGGTGCAGTCGGGGCTTATAATGCGACATCGTTGATAGCTGACGATCCAGAAGAGTTTGAAGAGGAAGTGCTTGCTTTGCTCAATATCAGACCAGCAGCGATTTCTACACAGATCGTTCCGCCAGAACCGGTCTCCGATCTCGTCTATGCGATTATAAGCAGTTTCTCGGTTTTAGCTAATTTCTGTGATGATATGCGGCATCTTCAGCGTAGTGAGATCAGTGAAGTGATGGAACGTATGGCAGCGGAGCAGGTAGGCTCGTCGACTATGCCGCACAAAAGGAATCCGGTCGGGTTTGAGAATGTAAAAAGCCTCTGGAAAAAATTCATGCCCTATATCGTGACGATGCACCTCGACCAGATTTCTGAGCATCAACGAGATCTCACAAACTCTGCTTCACAGCGATACACGCAAGAGTTATTTGTAGCTTTTGATTACTGCGTGCGACGACTGACGAGCATTTCAAAGCGGTTAGAGGTAGATCGAGAAAGGATGCGAGAGAATATCATGCGAGGAATAGATAATATTATTGCCGAGCCGCTGTACATCCTCCTTTCTTATTACGGGCATCCCGACGCGCATGAATACGTCAGAAGGAAAAGTATCCAGGCTTACGAAGAGAATAAATCGTTGACAGAGCTCGTCGAAGCAGATAATGCGATTTTACCGTATTTAAGAAATTTTACGGATGAGCAGAGAGGGATAGTCTTCGATCCCATGAAATATACCGGGATAGCAGCGAAGAAGACTGAGAAGGTTGTGGATTATTGGGAGGCTATCTTGAATAAGTTGTAAAGAATATCAAGAATGAAATCTAAGAAGCTTTTTGATCTCGCATCGCGATACATGCCTGGTGGTGTTAGCAGTCCGGTACGAGCATATATGCCGTATCCGTTCTTTACGCAGCATGCGAAAGGCTCGAAGATATACGATGTAGACGGTAGAGAATACATCGACTACTGCCTCGCGTATGGAGCACTCGTTTTAGGGCACCGTAACGAAGAGGTGAAGAACGCAGTCACGGAACAGCTTGAAGAAGGATGGCTCTACGGTACGCCGCACGAGAAGGAGATAGAGCTTGCGACACAGATAATACGCCATTATCCTTCTGTTGAGATGGTCAGGTTTACCAACACAGGGAGCGAAGCGACGATGGCCGGTATAAGGCTCGCGAGAGGGTTCACGGGCCGGAATAAGATCGTTAAGATCGAAGGCGGATTTCACGGCGCACATGATGGCGTCCTGGTCAAAGCAGGTTCGGGTGCAGCGACTTTCGGGATTCCTGACTCAAACGGGATTCCGGCAGATTCCGTGAAGAATACGCTTCAAATTCCATTTAATGATGCTAATGCACTTCTAACGATCATTGAGGAGAATCATGCTGAGATTGCCGCGGTTATAATGGAGCCGGTGATGGGAAATGTTGGACCTATACCACCGGAAAAGGGGTATTTGCACGATATAAGAAAGATAACGAGTGAGAACGATATTTTACTAATTTTTGATGAGGTGATTACCGGTTTCCGGCTCGCTTTGGGCGGTGCGCAGGAATTTTATGGTGTGGACGCCGATATAACGATTTTAGGTAAGATAGTCGGTGGTGGGTTTCCTATCGGCGTATTCGGCGGTAAAAGAGAGCTTATGGAACTCATCGCCCCTTCCGGATCAGTATATCAGGCAGGAACTTTCAGTGGCAATCCTGTCTCCATTACCGCAGGCTTGAAGACAGTAGAGATACTATCGAGGGAGAACGGGCGTGTGTTACGGAGAATAAACAGACTTGGAGATAGAATGAGGGCTGATTTAAGCGCGATATTGGATGAAGCCGAGCTTGAAGGCTATGTCTCCGGTGTATCCTCGATGTTTAAGGTCTTCTTCAGTGTAGAGGGTAAACCAGTGAAAAATTACGATGATGCCTTAGGCTGTGATAAAGCCAGATATATGCAATTCTTTCACAGGATGCTCGATTCAGGTGTTTTCTTATCTCCTTCGCAGTTCGAGACAAACTTTATCAGTCTTGCGCATGCTGATTATCATATTGATGCGGTTGAGAATGCAGATGCGGATATTGAAAGGACGATAGAGGCATATCGTGAAAATATTTTATAAATGCTTATTATATAATGCTTATTATATTATACATACAGTACATACAGCATAATCACTCACAGTCAGCATAATCACTCACAGTCGTAAACGAGTGCGGAAAGAGGAGAACTGGAAGTGAGAAAAGAGAAGGTTAAGCTTACTGGTGCGGAGATCGTGGTAGAGGAGTTGAAGAATGAAGGTGTAGAAGTAGCCTTCGGAATACCTGGCGGAGTTTTATTAGATCTATACAATGTACTCTATGGCGATGATACAATACTGCATATATTGATGCGGCATGAACAATGTGCGGCGCACGCTGCTGACGGCTATGCACGTGTCTCGGGAAACCCCGGCGTCTGTATCGCCACTTCAGGTCCCGGTGCCACAAACCTCGTTACAGGGCTGGCAAATGCAAATATGGATTCTGCTCCTGTAGTGGCATTGACCGGACAGGTGCTGACAGCAGCAATAGGAACTAATGCATTCCAGGAAGCAAGTACCTTCACCATTACGATGCCGGTCACGAAGCATAACTTCATGGTGAAGAGAACGGAGGATTTACCTAAGGTCATCCATAATGCCTTTTATATCGCTAATACAGGAAGAAAAGGAGTTGTTTTGGTCGACCTTCCAAAGGACGTTCTGGCAACAAGAGTAGAAGTAGACTTGCACCAGAGAGAGACGTTTGCCGGATATAAGCCAAGGACTAAACCGAACAAGGCGCAGATAAAGAAGGCGGCAGAGGCGTTAGCAAATGCCGAGAGACCGGTGATATTAGCTGGTGGTGGTGTTATTAGCACCGATGCTGCGGAAGAGCTGCGGCATTTAGCAGAATTCCTCGGTGCTCCAGTAGTAACAACGCTCATTGGTAAAGGAGCTATTCCAGAGGATCACCCTTTTTCACTGGGCATGGCAGGAATGCACGGGCGAATTTATGCGAACAGAGTAATCTATGAATGCGATGCTCTGCTTGCTCTTGGTACACGGTTCAGTGATCGGTTGACAGGCTGGCAATTAGACCAGTTCGCTCCTGATGCAAAACTGATACACGTGGATATCGATGCCGCGGAGATAAACAAGAACATACAGGTAGATATACCAATTGTAGGCGATGCGAAACTTACAATTGCAGATATAATCAAATCGCTGGAGAAGAAGAAAAGAGCGGATATGAATGCTGGTAAAGGTAAGAATCTGAGTGTCTGGGTGCAGCGGATAAAAGAGATGCATTCCGCGTGTGATGAATGTATAAAGGATGTGGGGAGAACCGGTTCATCGATCTCAGATAGGTTCATAAAAGAGATCAGCGCGATACTTGATGACAATGCAATAGTTACAACAGAAGTGGGGCAGTGTCAGATGTTTGCTGCACATTATTACATAACGAAGAAACCACGCACATTTATATCCTCCGGCGGGCTGGGAACGATGGGATTTGGATTCCCTGCTGCGATAGGCGCAAAGGTCGCGGCACCAGACAGGAAAGTCCTGGATATAGCTGGTGACGGGAGTTTCCTGATGACATGCCAGGATTTAGCAACCTGTGTTGAGAACGATATACCGGTTGTGGTATGTATATTCAACAACTGCTATCTGGGGATGGTAAGACAGTGGCAGGAGCTCTTCTTCGATAAGAAATACTCACATACCTGTCTGGGAAGAACGACTGATTTTGTTAAGTTAGTCGAAGCTTTTGGCGGTTATGGTGAGCGAGTAGAGAAGCCGGAAGAGTTAAAAGATGCTTTACATAACGCGTTCGCGTCCGGAAAACCTGCAGTTATTGATATGATCGTCGGTTGGGATGATAAAATATTACCGATGATTCCGCCTGGTGGCGGGTTAACTGGAATGATAGGAACAGAGAGATGCAAAAACATATAATTTCATTGCTGGTAGAGGACCATCCTGGAGTGCTTACGAGAATGTCCGGCATGTTCACGATGCGTGGGATCAATATTACCTCACTTACTGTTTCACCGTGCGAACAGGATGGCTTATCAAGGATGACGGTGGTTATAGATGGCCCGGATAGTGTGCTGGAGAAAGTAAGGAAGCAGATCAGCAATCTAATAGAAGTAGTAAGAGTAATTGATCTGGCGGAGAACAGGGCGATTATCCGCGATTTATGCCTCATAAAAGTTCACGTGCGGGATGCGGAAGATCGTTCTACAGTCATGCAACTTTCGGAAACATGGGGCGCGAAGATAGTCGACGCTACGCTGGATGCGGTAATAATCGAGCTTACAGACGAGCCTAGGCGAATAGACCGGTTTGTAGATTTGATTAAACAGTTCGGGGTAAAGCAATTGTTCAGGACAGGTGTTACTGCTATTGGGATATAAAAAACAGAAGTCAGAATTCTGTTTTCTATTCTCTGATTTCTATCTTCTGATCTCTGTTCTCTGTTCTCTTCCCCATCACGTCCTTATGCAACGCCATCATCCGCTTTATGGAAGGATGTGAAGAACCTAATTTAGACCGCAGATTTACGAGCGTATCGTCTATACTCGTTCTTCTCTGGCAGCCATCGATAAGATTATCTGCATGTGCTACTATCTTCTCTTCCATTGTTCTGGGCATGAAATCTATGGACGGTAATCCCACCGCCTTTGCTTCCTCAGCTGTTATTCCCGCACCGACATGCCTTTGAATCACTCTAACTAATCTCTCTTCCAGTCCTAACTCACGCCGCGCTATCTCTCCACCAACAAATCCGTGATCTATACCATCTGACTGTGCTCTTCCTATGTCATGTAGCAATGCACCTCTGAAAACCAGTCTTTCATCGACCGTACAGGTATCAGTATCGCTATCAGTATCAAGAAAAGTTTTATGATCAATAATCTCCAATGCAAGTTCTGCAACCGCACTGCAATGTTCAATGACACTATTGTCACAGCCAGACTCTTGCAGTAGCGATAAGCACTCGTCTCTTATTCTTTTCTTATCTTCTTCTTCCATTTCTCGGTCTCTTTTATCTTCTTCTCCAGACTTTTTATTAACTTCTTGTTATCAAAATATTCGAAGTTAGATTCGCACTCATCACACCAGAACTCCTTCTCTGCCGCGTCTTCAAATAAAATACGCTGGCATTGGCAGCGGTAAAACTCGCCGTTTCTTTCGTATTCGAGCTTCTCTCGTAGTCCATTTAACTTTACATCCGCGACTTCACCCATCATCTTCTTGATGTTTTCATTATTGAAACTCCACCAATAGGTAATCCAGCCGGTGTTATCATCACGTTCAGTTCTGTATTCCGCTATTCGGTTATCATACAAGACGTACAGAACCTTTCTTACAGTAGTGAGTTTGGAATCACTCAGCTTTGCGATTTCATCATCGGTTATTTCTCCAGCCGGGATATTCTCCATTATCTTCATCCCCTCTTTCCCTATCATCTTACCAAAATATTCGCGAACTAAGGGATTATCTGTCTCCAACACGATGACCACTCTCCACTATTGCTATAAATAAATAATATTATAAATAAATAATATAAATAAATAATATAAATCACGGCAGTTTAAATAACTATAAAAATTTCTCCCTTATCTCTCCTGCCTTTTCTATTCCTATCTCCACCATCTCCGATATCTGTTCTTTCTTCAATCCGCCACTTCCGCTCTTCTGTATTCCAGATAACGTGCCATCCGCATTAGAACTTACTGTTAATCTGCACGCGGCTGCGTTTTCCTCATATAAATTCGGGTCTACCAGCAGGTTGCCTTCGACTTCTACTAATGTTACCGCTACTGGCGTATCACGTATTGACAGGGTATCTTCTTCTGTCTCCTCTAACACTAATCCGTATCTCTCGTTTGGTATGCGAATATTTGAGAGAGAAGCAATAGCACCTAATGCTGCAGCATCTATCAGGTTACCATCGTTGTCCAATGCATGTATATCGATAAAAATCATCCAAACTTTCTCTCCTTCTTCTATACACAACTTCTCCAGATCAATCGTTTCTGATTCCCTGATACCCCTATCTACTATTCTTGCCAGTTCTATACTGTCCTCATTTGGCGGCCCAATCTCGAAATCGGGAGATGCACCAGGACGGAGTTCCGCATTTGTCATTAGTATCCCACGGTCGGGAGTATCAGGAAACGGCACGCCGGGTTCGAGTTTTACACCTACTAAGACCGCTGTGTCTCCTATCTTCACAAGTGCAGAACCTTCTGCCTTATTTACTATGTCTCGCTCTACACTTATCTCACGATAATCATGAAATCCTCTGCCGTCTATCCTCTTTCCACTTTCTAACAGATTATACACATAGTCGGTCCGTATATCGCTTATAACTTCTAATCCCATCTCTATTCTTCACCTCTACCGGTATTCACATTTACATTTACATTTGCATTTACACTTTCGCTATATTTCGCTATCAACGCCGCTCTTTGCAACTCGTATATCTCGTGGCATGCCTTTTCCGCAAGCTTCATGCCTACTTCAAATTCGTCTTTCGTAAAACGACCATCCATCTGCAACATTGTAATAGTATTCGTTCTCGCAATCATTGCTACCGGCATATCTGCCTCACCGTGATTGTCTTCCACAGCATTCAAATCCAATACCACTTCACCGTCTATCTTACCTACTGCGATTGAAGAGACGAGATCTCTCATCGGTATCCCGGCAGCTGCAAGCGCAATAGAAGCGGCATTTATAGCTGCTGTCCTCGTCCCAGCATCTGACTGTAGCAGCTCTACGTAGACGTTTATTGTGGTCTTCGGATAATATTCCTTCAGAATAACCGGATCTAACGCGCAGCGACTGGCTTTTGAAATCTCTACGCTCCTTCTGTCCGGTCCCGGTCGCTTTCTATCAGTCGCAGAAAAAGGAGCCATGTTATAGTTGTAGACAACAACAGCCGTTTTTTCGTTCTGTAAGTGCCGCGGATGTATCTCTCGGGGTCCATATACAGCAGCAAGCGCTTTATTATTGCCCAATTCAAAGTAACACGATCCATCTGCCCGTTTTAACACGTCAATCTCAATTTTTATCTCTCTAAGTTCTTCAAAACCACGTCCATCTAATCTCTTACCATCTTTTATAAGTTCTATTTTTTCTTTTTTCATCTTTATTCTTCGCTATTCCTATCAGCCTATCTATCGCATTCTTCCTATTTTCTTTTCTTTTCTTTTCTTTTCCTTTCTTTTCCGTTCCTTTCTCTTCGAAAGAGTCCAAAAAATTTGCTATTCTATCTGTCAAGCCTGACGTATGGGCTTCATTCGCGATTATTTTTACTGCACGCGTCGCGAGCTCCATGCCAGATTCGCTGCCTTCTATCCATATACGGCCATTTTTCGCGACGAATATGAAGCAATTGCATTTTTCTTTCAGCATTTTTATCATCGAGCCGTTTCTGCCTATGATACGCGGCACCTTAGTATGCGATATTTCTATCAATCTCCCGCGGGTCCCCATCCTAAATTCTTCCCTCAATGTCAGGTCTATTCGCATCAGTGCGTCCACGTTCAAGACTTTTGCCACGATCAAATCGTCCAAATCCAGATAGTTACTCATCTCGCCAAACTCTATTCTCCTATTCGCAATCTGTTCAAATTCTGAGCTATGTAATCGTGCATCGTAAGGAGAAGCGATATCAGCAATCCAATAAGGGAACGAAATCGCGGTTATTTTACCGATTACTACATCGCCATTACCAGGCATATACTTGCCTGAAAGCGCTGCTACTTTTATCTTTTCTTCCTTATCGCTCGTTATGACTATACCATAACTCATTGCATAAACTTTACTACCGTCAACGTACGTCCCTACACCGGCGCGATCCATATCGTCAGAGATAAAATCCCCTGGTACAACTACTTTATACATAGTATGGTGTCCTATCATTTCACGATCTTGGTTTGTGCCTCTCCCTTTGTCATCCTGTTCAAGAACGAGAAGAGGTCATCTCTTATCCCGGCCGGTACTGTTACGACCGCAATAAATGACCCATCTTTTTGCCACTCCTCTTTTGTTACCGTGAAATTCCGTTTTATCTCGTATACTTGCCCAGTATAGATCGCGGGGATTTTTATCGCTATCGCGGTCTCCTCGATCTTTATCGGAATTATCGGCCGTAGTGCCTTCACGATTGCAGTTACCTGCTCGTCTACACTCTTGAACGGGTCAATCTGCACTTTAGCCTCGTTCATCGCGATCTCTATTCTCGTTAGCGGATGAGGAGTATTTGTCTTGGGGTTTATAGAGATACGCGCAATTCGTTCTACTACCATCTTCTTCTTCGCATCGATCTTTTTTCGTCTCTGCTCTGTAGTAAGCTGTAACTCGCCTTTTTTTATTATCGTGCCCGCTATCTCTGCTATTTCAACAGTAGAGAATATTTCCATCAAATCCTCTTCCGTTGCTTTTTTGCCTTTTGACGCATCTACAAATATCTCATCCGCAACCAAGACTTTTTCTATCTCCTCTTTCACACCGCTTCTGATACTGTCTGCGCCTTCAGGGTCTACAAGAATTTCAAATATCTTCTTGCCATGCTTGTATCTTGCTACTACTGCTTTGTCCAGACTTACCATTTTATTTTACCTTTGCGTTCTCAGTCTACTTTATGGTTTTTCTAAGGCTTTCAATATCGCTTTTTATCTCGTTCCGCAAACTACTTATTTTCGTATCCGTTGCTTCAAACCGTACCTGCATTTCAGTCTTGAGACTATCTACTTTCGTATTCAAAGCCTTTATTTCACCGACAAGCTCACTAACCCTTCGGCATGAAGATTTTTTCCACCCAACCGGGAATTTTTTCCATATAATTTGTCTTTATCTTTTTACTTTAAAAGGTAACTACTCAGGTTCAAAGTTCCGAGGTTCACAGTTCAACGGTTCAAGGTTAGAAAACGATGAAGATAAATCAGTATGAATACCACAAGGCGAACAACCGTTAACCCTGAACCGCCTGCCTGTGCGTGTCAGCACGCAGGCAGGTGAACCTAACAACCTGAATAGTTACGACCTATGTCGTGGTCTCACTCTCACTCTCACTCTTATTCTCACCCTCATCCTTACCCTCCTCACTCTCTATCTTCTCTTTCACTTGTTTTATATATGGTTCCAGCTCTTCGGAATTCAATATCCTAAAACTCCCAGTTTCCAACTCGGCGAGACCTGCATCGACCGTTGTTACATCAAGCTTTCCTTCTGTCACTTTGTACAATGTCTCCAAACCGAGCGTTATGCCATCTTCAAGTATAAGGTCTTCTTTATAACGCTGTTCAAGTAGCTCGGTCACCACACTTCTGCCAGAACCTATCGCAGTTGCCTTGTATTCGAGTAATGCACCGCTGGGATCGGTCTCAAAGAGATAACTGCCGCCATTGTACACGCCTCCGATCAACAACGCAGTGCCAAACGGTCTAAGCCCACCAAGTTGCGTATATGCCTGTTTAAAATCGCATATCTTCTTTGCCAGAGTTTCCACATCTATTGACTCGCTATATACAATTTCGTTTATCTGTGCTTCAACTCTGCCTCTATCTACCAGCATTCGTGCGTCTGCGACAAGACCAGAAGTTGCTGCACCGATATGGTTGTCTATTAGAAAAATCTTTTCTACCGACCCGCCCTCAAGTAATCTGGAAGTCACCCTCTTGTCAACCAGCAGTGCAACACCATTTTGTGCTTTTATTCCTATAGCGGTAGTTCCTCTTTTCACCGCTTCTCGTGCGTATTCCACCTGAAATAACCGTCCATCAGGGCTGAAAACTGTTATTGCCCTATCATAACCTATTTGTGGCATCATTTGTATTCACATCACCTTTTCCATTCTATTCTTTTCTATTCTATTCTACTATACTCTATTCTACTATACTCTATACTATACTTTTAATCATGGACCGGAACGGGGATCGAGACTGGACTCGACGGGATTTGAACCCGTGGCTTCCTCCTCGCGAAGGAGGCACTCTTCCACTGAGCTACGAGCCCCGTCTTATTTCTACGGCGTCCACGATATTAGTTATATTTAATACCTAATCTTCGCGGTTATAAAGGTCTATGATATTCTTCCCGCGTAACTGCTCGGGTTCAAAGTTCCACGGGTCACGGTTCAACTCAATTCAACTTAGCTCAAAGTCTGAAAAGAGATAAGATACTTCATTTAGCAACAGGCAAGTAAAAAAACCGAAAAGTTTATATATCAAAAAAACCCGAAAAGTTTATATATACTCAAAATAAAAGTTTTATTTCGAGGGCAAAACAGATGGAGTCGCCGATGCAGATATTACAACGACAACGGGATATTACCACAATAGACATTATAGATAAAAAAGGGGGTGAAAGGAGATGGATATAGCGACATTGCTCCTGCTCGTAATAACTATGGTATTAATAATGGCACTTGGACTCTTCGGAATATCCGGGATATATGGTGGACTGACTATGAAGGGGTCGCCTAAAACCATAGATTTGGAATTTCTCAAGCGACATAGCAGCGAAAAAGAACGGGAAGTTAAAGACGAGGACAGAGAAAAAGTCTGGAGATATACTTCGACTGGCTTGATGAAAGTAGGGTTGAACGGGAATTCTAAACTTACAGCAGGGCTCACAGAAAGGGGAAAGCGAGTGATAAAATAGCGCGTAAATTTCCGGGTTTTTTACATTTCCCCCTTTCTATTTTTTTTATGCAGCGGAGGTGAAGACTATGGTTTCGTGGTATGGATGGATACCAATACTTAGTGGGAAATTAACTCTCACAGAGGAAAAAGATATAAATGAAAAAGCGAAGAGGTTACAAAAAGAGATTGATGTGTGTGAGGAGTATACTATTGAATATGAATATGAAGGAACTGGTAAATGGAAAATTGTGTTAAAAACCAAAGCGGGGAATTTAGAAGTTGATTGCGAGGTTGAAGAAAGCGGCCTATGTAAAATAACTCATGTTGGTGGAGTCGCATCTTATGACAAAATTGTAGCAATTTATAGATTTATAAGAGATATCTATCACATGCATATTCACCACTCAGGGGATCTCCAATTGCGGCCCATAGAAATAAATGGTCGGGACGCAGGAATAGAAAAAATTCTGGATCAATATCGCCAGAAGGTGACTTATTATCCCCAAGAGGTTAAGGATCATATAGATAATAGGCGATACGACGATGCTATTGATAGTATATTAGCTGGGCGGGGCGAAATGCAGTACGCAAAATCGTTTACTAATTTATTCTTCGATGACGATCCGCGAGACTCTCTTAACAGGACATTTGAATCCGCGGATAAATCGCTTGAAGTACTGATGCAGAAAGTAACAGTGCCAACTTCGAATGAAAAAAGATTCCCTTTAGCGCTAATGTCACTAATAGTATTTTTAAGTGCTTTTCATATACTAACCCTACATTTTGGATTGTGGCTCGGTTCAGTAGGAATTATCGCGGTTTTGATTGTGATTGCAAGGGGAGTTGTTAGAGTTGTTGGAGTTGTTAGATCATTAATAGAAAAAAAAAGGATCGAGGAAATAAAAAAAGAAATTATGGACGCAGATGATAAGAATCAACACGGTTAAACTAAAATAAATCTGCGTAAATCCATGTAAATCTGCGTCTAAATAGGTAGAAGTTATACTTTATATACCATAAAAAAAAAGATCATTTGAAGAATTACCTCTCTCTACCAGATTAATACCATTACAACAAACAATATTCATTAAAGCTGGGGAATCGACCATAAATCATAGTCCTACATCCGGCATCTTGCATCTTGCA
>JACGMN010000019.1 GCA_014061035.1 Candidatus Methanophagales archaeon
GGCTTATGTTCTTCGTTTTCTAACCTTGAACCGTGAACCCGGAACTTTGAACCTGAGAACCTGAGTCTACACACGCTTTTATACGCGTGATATTCTTCATCGCGTCAGTACACGCGCGCTCTTTACTATCGCCGATCCCTATTCCCGTTGCTATAGGCTCTCCAGCCTTCACAATTCTACCTCTCGCAGGAATATCCGCGATCGCACTTCCACATTCTCGTCCATCCAGATATAAATTCCCCGTCACTATCGCTTCCTGCTTTGAAAAGACAATCGCCTTTACCGCATATCGTTCCGCCGCTACTTCTTCTTTATCCGGCAACTCGCCCATAACAACCGCTTTTACATGTGCGTCTACCACATTCAGCCCTGTAGAACGCTCCACCGTGTCTAAACTTCCTTGAAGTCGTGGATTCACTTCTATTACGCAGGGTCCATCATCAGTAATGACAAAATCAACCCCATTAGAGCCTATTAATCCCAATTCACCCGTTAAATACTCTGCAATCGAGCATAGCACATCGGAAAATTTAGTTACAAACGGTGTAATGTTCCCGCAATATACAAAAGGTGCTGGTGCAGAGAGTGCTTCGAGTCCTAATAACTGCTCATTCACACTTACCGCGACCGCTGCTCTTCTTGTACTGATTGTAGATACCGAGGCATGTATTCCTTTTATATATTCCTGATATAAGAAGTCAGGTAGCTGTGTAACAGATCGAATCAGCTCCTTTTCATTGTAACAGAAGAAATTAGCGGCTCCACCACCGCCGCAAGCTGGTTTTGCTACTACAGGATAATTAATCTGTAAATCTTCTGCCCCTACTTCTTCTATCTGTTCTGCTAACTCGCTACCGGTATATGTACGCGGATGCGGGATATTCAAATCATCTAATCGAGACGCGAACCACGCTTTATTCGATATCTCTTTCATCTTCTCCGGTGCGTTTCCAAGTATCTTTCTCATATTCGAATCTCCTAAAAACCTAAAATCCACGTGCTCAAACCCTGAGCCTATAATCAGACCGTCTACCTTACTTATCTCATCTTTAAGGTTTCTCAGTTCAGAAAGACGCTGAAGTGGCGGCAGTTCTAAGTCTAACGGGAAATATCTTTTAACAAATCGTCTCGTATCAATATCGCCAAATGCATCCGCGGCATACATCTCATAGCCTGCTCTACTGCCTGAGCATACAATATGCCGGACTGAATACCCAAGAGCCAATATTCTTTTGGGCTTAATCGTAACTGTCTTAGTCATCGTCATTTTGAGGGCGGAATATAGATGATCTGGATATCAAGAAATATAAAGGGTGCAAGGCGAACAACCCTGAAC
>JACGMN010000109.1 GCA_014061035.1 Candidatus Methanophagales archaeon
ACCAGGATCACCGCCATTGCTATCGCTTCTATCTTTTTTCTTCTTGTATTCATTTTTTTCTTTTTTCACCTCCTATTTTTTTCTATCCTTTCTCTCTTATATATCCAACATATATAAAATAAATACCGATATTTTTCGTCCATCTTTCCATCTTTTCTCTTTCTCCTATTTTTTCCTATCTTGTTTCTCCTATTCTATCCTTTCATATCCTATCCTATTCTATTCTATCACTATTCTATCACCGCACCGTGCCGTGCTCGTCTCCGCGCCCGCGCCCACGCCCGTAGTCGCATCACACACAGCCTTCACTTGCTTTGCATGCTCTATCTTCAGGGTATCGCACCCTTCATCTCGCAGCGTCCATGCCAGGTAATGATAGAAGTAGAAGTTTCTTCTTTTTATCTCATTATAAACTTTGTGGTTCATCTTGATCTTATTTTGGAATACTCAGGTTCTACGTTCTGCGTTCTATGTTCTATGTTCTATGTTCTATGTTCTATGTTCTATGACTCACCAATCACCAATCACCATTTTCCCTCACACCTCACACCTCACACCTAATAATTTAATAGCCGGAATCCAGCCCTGATGAGTCCTTCCATTAACGTCTATGAATCCTGTACAGTTTATCCACCCGTTCGCGGTTTGAAGTGCAGGCGTATGATGAATCTGAGGATAAGAGCCTGTGCGAATGGTAAAGTTGTATGTCCTGCCCGCTAATAATACTACCGGCTTATCGAAAGTAATATATCGCCAATCATCTACATATCCGTATCGGTCCCAGGTTGCTGTAGCGTTCGCAATACGCGCATATCTTGTATGCCCGCCAGTTCCGCTAATTGCGTAAGTGTAAAGTCTGGTGACCGTAATAGTATAATCTGGTGTGATTGTGCCGGTATGGGTTCCTGCTATGCTTGGGAAGGGATTGGCAGGAGCATCAGTATCGAATATAGTAGTAGCCGGAGGAGGAGTTCCTATATATACTACGCGCGTCAGTTCACCGGCTGAGATCAAGAATTCGCCTTCCGGTACACCGCCGGTATCGATTTCGAGCGAGAAATTGCCGCTATCATCTGCGACTACTTTGACCGCCATCGTGACTTGCAGGTTGACCGGAGTCACATTATCAACCGCATCGCCGAATACGTTGACGTTCTTTTCACCGCTTATGTCGATAGTCATGCCACGCCAGGTCACCGGAAAAGCGATAGAGATAGTAGCGATACCGTCGGTCGCATTTAAAGGACCGTCAAGCGGGAACTCAACCGTACGCCAGAATACAAATACCGGGTATAAACTGATACGGATATTTTCTACGTTCTCCGCGGTCAAACTGAATCTTTTCCCGCCTGCTGGGAAGTAAATACCGGTGAACTCGCGTGTATATCTCGCATCATCAGTGGGGAGCATAGAGAGTTCAAATACTGAATTTATCCATATCTCATCGTTCGCCGATGCCTTTCCAGATATTGATAACATCCCGCCCGGCAGGACCACTTCAGGATTTACTTCTAAAGCGGTTACATTCGAAGAGGAAGAGCCGGTGATCGGTATTGATGGCGCAGAGACGGAAGCTATGGGTATGGCTATAGTTATAGATATAGCGAAGATAACGAGAAAGGCAACGCAGAATAACAACAGCAGTGTGGTATGCTGCGGTACCGATACCGGTACCGGTACCACCGTTGCCGCGAGTTCGGCATCTTTATCTTTATCTTTATCTTTATCTTTCGTGCACATTGCAGGTATATTAAAGTAGTAAGTAGTATATAGTAAGTAGTATATAGGTATATATTATTTGTAGATGCAAAAGCAGTTAGGAAGTAGTTGAGAAAGCGATGGCATTTAGCGCAAGTCTTCATAAGGCGGTGGATAATCTTGAGCTCTCGCTTTGCTCAGTCATGCGATGAATAATAAGCGAGATGGCAGATCATAATCATGGACAGGTCGTCATCGCCAGAGCGGAGTTTAAAGAACTGCGCGATATCGTTAAAGAGCTTGCTGAAGCACAAAAACGGACCGATAAGAGCTTAGCCGAACTGGTTGACGTTCAAAAAAAGTTCGCAACCACATTTGAGATAAAGATGGGCGCTTTAGGCGCTAGATAGGGACTCTCTTCTGAATCCGCTTTCCGCAGAGGTATGAATCACATCCTGGAGGAAGTAGGATTCACAGCTGAACGGTTCCTGGGCTAAGATAATAAAGGAGAGGTATTTGGGCATCCTGAGCATGTGGAAATGGACATTATAGTCCGCAATGGCAAAATAATCGCGATGCTTAGCTTGCTTAGCTTAGTTCATCACTCAACTTCCCAAAAAAAGTTTTTTATATTTAGCATTCTTCCGGCTTTCTCGTTGTATATAAAGTATAACTTCTACCTAATTTAGGACGCAGAGTTACGGAGAAAATTATTTCCTCAAATTATCACAAGCCTTACGTTTAACTTCTGGTTTAATATAGTTATAGATATAGCGTAACTACTCAGGTTCAAAGTTCCGGGGTTCACGGTTCACGGTT
>JACGMN010000137.1 GCA_014061035.1 Candidatus Methanophagales archaeon
TTCTTATCGCGGTGGGCGCTTCTCTCGCGCCTTTTTTGAATGCGTTGCCGTCAAAAGGCACGCCCACCAATTCATACTTTGCTTTTTCCTTATCTGTCCTTGATAGCGAACCTGAGAACTTCATAGAACCTTTCTTTTAAAAAATCAGTCGCGCAAAGCGAAAAAGTAGCCACGGATTCTTTTTTATCATTTCTTTCAAGAACGTTCGTTCATGAAACTCTTTCATCCGTATTTCACCAGCCATTTCACGAAAAAATCTAACCTGATCTTGGCTGCTAATGCGCCATATAATATTCCATATCGTAAATCCTACTTCCAAAGCCTTACCAAATTCGCGCTTCCACCTCTTCTCATATTCCAGTAATCGCCGTCTCGAGACGTTCTTTTCATAGACCGCCTTTGCGATGACGTCGCCAGCTATTGCACCACCTTGCACCGCCTGTAAAATGCCGCCGCCCGTAATAGGATTGACATGCCGTGCCGCATCACCGACTAAAACCAGCCAGTTCATTACTGTCTCAAAGACCGGCCCGCTCATAGGTATCACCCCATACATCTCTGCAAGCACCTGACCATCAGGAAACCTATCGTTTACGAACGCACGCAGATAATCGAGTGCACGGTGGCCTTCACCTGAGATATCCCCTCCTATCCCCAGCCCTACATTCGCGAGACCATCTCCTTTTGGAAATATCCAGGCATACCCACGCGGTGCAATTGCAATTGTACTATCAAAGATGGGTTTACAATTATCATTATCAACCTCAACGTTACAGATGAGGAACTGCGCACAGGTTGAAATCTCAGTTAGGCGCAGTCGTGTGTCAATGCCGCTCCATCTGCCGATATATGATTCCACGCCATCTGCACCTACTACGACATCTGCGAAGATACGCATATCTTCACCTGCAGAATTTACATACACGCCCTTCACATACCCGTCTTTTTTTATAACATCATACGCCCGTGTCTTCACGCGTACTTCTGCACCTGTATGCGCGGCTTGCTGTGCCAAAGACTTATCGAATAACCTTCTTTCAAGCACGTATCCCACTGCGTCTGAGCCGTCAGTCAATAATCTCACTTGCGAACCGCCGGGACCATAGATGATAATTCCTTTCGGCATGGCGCATATCCATCGCGGATCAGTATCAACAAACCGCTCTATATGTCTGCTCACAAACTCAGCGCATTTCACTGGTAGACCGATCTCCGTATTGCGTTCGATTAGCAGAACATCTAATCCCTTTTCCGCCACGGTCTTCGCAGTTACACTGCCTGCCGGTCCCGCACCTATCACGAGAACGTCATATCTCTCCTCTTTCATCTGACTCTAATTCTGCACTATGGCTAGTAGCTATGAAGTTTAGTTGAAGGTGAACATTAACTTAACATATTTGATTGCAGCACGAAATTTAAATCTTTTAACGCCATATTATATCCCCCATTTACTCATTATTTAATGATATCATAGCCTAAAACAAAATGCATAGCCTAAAACAAGATGACGATCATCTTAGGGTTTGAAGGAACCGCATGGAATCTCAGCGTTGCACTCGTCAACGAGGAGCGCGTGCTATACGAAGCTGAATCAACCTATGAACCTAAATACGGGGGTATTCATCCACGAGAAGCGGCACACCATCACGCAGCCGAGTTAAAAAATGTAGTCTTACGCGCGTTAAGAGGTGCAAAAGAAGAAGAGAAAGAGGGGTTTTCATTGGACCGTATAGCTGCAATTTCATTCTCACAGGGACCTGGCATGGGTCCGTGTCTCAGAACTGTAGCTACGGCGGCACGAGCGCTCGCGATAACGCTAAAAATACCGTTAATCGGTGTCAATCACTGCATCGCGCATATAGAGATCGGAAGATGGCGCTGTGGAGCGAAAGACCCGGTGGTGTTATACGTTAGTGGTGCGAACTCGCAAGTACTGGCATATCGATCTGGACGATACCGTGTCTTAGGAGAAACGCTGGATATTGGAATAGGAAACGCTCTGGACAAATTCGCTCGCTATCTCGGACTCTCTCATCCGGGTGGTCCAAAGATAGAGGAATTGGCGAAATCCCGCGGTACGAACTATAGATATATGCCGTATATAGTAAAAGGAATGGATTTCTCCTTTTCCGGGCTGACCACAGCCGCTAAGGACGCTATAGGGCGGCATCCGGATGCGAAGGCAGATATTTGTTATTCTTTTCAGGAGACTGCATTTGCTATGCTCACTGAGGTAACAGAGCGTGCTATGGCACATTGCGGTAAAGACGAGATCTTATTAGTAGGTGGAGTAGGAGCGAACCGCAGATTGCAGCAGATGCTCAGGACGATGTCTGAGGACAGAGGAGCGCGGTTTAATGTACCGGAGAAGAGATATTTGAAGGATAACGGCTCAATGATTGCGTATCTTGGACTGCTAATGCTCAAAACCGGTGCCACAATATCGATTGAGGAATCCCAAATTAAGCCAAATTATAGACCTGATGACGTTCCTGTCACGTGGCGTGGAGAGATTGAGAAGAAAAGAGGAAATAGCGAAGAACGTTGAAGAAGAAAATAACCACTCCGGTACTGGAAGAGGAACTAAAGAAGTTGCGGGTTCGTGAGATCGTCTACCTCAGTGGCGATATCTACACCGCACGCGACAAAGCGTGTCAGCGTATCGTAGAATATACCGGTACCAACAGCCCTGGTACCGGCTCAGAAAAGGAGATACCTGTTCCAGAAGGTGCAGTACTATACCATTGCGGTCCGCTAATAAGAAGGAAGAGCAATGGCAATGGCAATGGCAATGTTGATGGCGATTGGGAAATTATAGCTGCAGGTCCCACGACAAGCTCGAGAATGGAAGAGACGTCGCAAGAGATAATAGAAAAGCTGCGGATTCGTGCTATAATAGGAAAAGGCGGAATGGGCGTTTCAACGATAGCAGCAATGCGAAAATATGGCTGCGTTTATCTCGCTATGATCGGCGGGGCTGCTGTTTTAGCCGCAAGATGCATCAAACCGATAAAAGCGGTCTATTGGATCGATCTTGGTCTGGCTGAAGCGGTTTGGCATCTCCATGTCGAAGATTTCGGTCCCCTTATTGTTTGCATAGATACAAGCGGTAATAGCTTGTACGAAGAAATAGCGGAAGAAGCGAGACGAAAAGTCCTTGATTTGGCGCAGACTTACACCCACACCGACGATGAAAATATTGATACAGTCTATAAAAATGGCTAATCCCACCCACCAGTCAAAAGAAAAAATCACTGTAAATCTTTCTCTTGAATATACAAGGGAAGGGATAAAATCCTTATTATCTGCGTTCATCTGCGTGTAATTTAGAAATTAGGATCTAGAATTTTTATATGTCTAACCGTGTGAACCCTGAACCCTGAGCCTCTGTCTCACCCAGGACAGTTTACCCCCCGCTATCAATATTTCAATATCATGCATTGAAAGGTCATGCGTAAGCTCAATCTCACTCCCTTTTGTCAGATTTATAAGCCTGAGACCATTCCGATCCTGCAATTCCTCCCGCTTTATAGCTATCTTTAACCTATCCGCTATATCTATGCAATCGTAGTCCGCGTGATTCTTAAATCTTAAAGGTACTATTCCAAAGTTTATCAAGTTTGCTAAATGAATGCGAGCGAAAGATTTGACGATGACTGCCTTAACGCCGAGATACTTAGGTGCAAGAGCTGCATGCTCTCTGCTCGAGCCCTGCCCGTAGTTCTCACCGCCAATTATGAATCCGCCACCTTTCTCTAGAGCCCGTCTTGGAAACTCCGGATCGATCGCATTGAAGACAAACTCTGATATTCCTGGTATATTACTCCTCATAGAGAGGGTCTTTGCTCCCGCTGGTATGATATCGTCTGTAGTGATATTATCTCCGAGTTTGAGGAGTACCTCGCCTTCCAGAGTATCAGGCAATAACGGGAAATCAGGCAGTGGCTTGATGTTTCTCCCCCGGAATATCTCTACTTTTGCAGCTTCTCTTGGCGGATATGGACGTATAATCATATTGTCATTGATTATAAACCGTGACGGCATTTCTATCGCGGGATAATCTCCGAGATCACGAGGGTCTGTAAGAACGCCTTTGATCGCCGTTGCCGCCGCGACTTCCGGGCTCACAAGGTATATCTCTGCGTCCTCTGTTCCACTCCTGCCCTTGAAGTTCCTGTTGAATGTCCGTACAGATACAGCGCCAGAAGACGGTGCCGCTCCTACGCCTATGCAGGGACCGCAGGTGTTCTCAAGTATTCTTGCACCCGCCGCTACAAGATACTGCATCTCTTTGCTCTCAATTAGGTGCTCTACGACCTGCCGTGAGCCAGGATTTATAGTAAGATGCAAATTATCTGCAATAGTATGCCCTTTCAATATATTAGCCACTATTTTGAAGTCGCGTAAGGATGAATTGGTACATGAGCCAATCGCTACTTGCTGCACCGCGAGCCCTGGTCCATTTCCTCCTCCTGTTGCAATCTCACGAACCGGCTTGACCTTTCCCGGACTGTGCGGAATAGCTACAAGTGGCTCTAATTCACTCAAATCTATCACGATTATCTTGCTGTATCCTGATTCTGCATCTTTATCTGCCTCAAGCGGAATCCAGTCGCTGCCACGCGCCTGTGCCTCCAAGAATGCTTTTGTCACCTCGTCGCTTGGAAATACGCTTGTCGTTGCTCCTGTTTCGGTACCCATATTAGCTATTGTCGCACGCTCGGGTACGTTAAGAGTCTTGACTCCTGGACCAAAGTATTCAAGTACCTTTCCAACCCCGCCTTTAACACCTATCCTGCGAAGGACCTCCAGTATGACGTCCTTGGCAGATACCCAATCACAGAGTTTTCCGGTCAGTTTCACACCTACGATCTCAGGATACTTAATTCTGTACGGCATCCCTGCCATAGCAACTGCTACATCTAAGCCACCGGCACCTATCGCGAATGCGCCTATACCGCCCGCGGTAGGTGTGTGGCTGTCAGAACCGATCAGTGTCTTACCCGGAGATGCAAACCGTTCCAGATGGAGCTGGTGGCATATACCATTACCGGGACGGGAGAAGAACAGACCGTATCTCTTTGCCGTAGATTGCAGGTAACGATGGTCATCAGAATTCTTAAAATCTGTTTGGAGCGTATTGTGGTCGATGTAGCTGACACTCAACTCTGTTCTGACTCTGGGTATACCTATTGCCTCGAATTGCAGATGAGCTATGGTACCTGTTGCATCCTGCGTAAGCGTCTGATCGATCTTCAATGCAACCTCTTCGCCCGGAGCAGGACTTACATCTACGTCAACGTCACCAGCCGCTGTATCTATATGCGCCTTCAGTATCTTCTCTGTAACTAATCCGCCTCTTCTTTGCTCAATATCCGTACGCTATCACCCCTAACCGTGATGGGTATCGGAACCATAGCATCGAATAGTTCAATAGTAACCTCTTCGTGCGTCTCGTCAACTTTCTTCACTCGTGCATGCCCACCCTTGAACGGTCCTGAGATTATCTCTATTATGTTCCCTTCTAATATGCCTGTTACTGATAGTTTCGGTATGAGGAAATGCGCAATCTCGTCTAAGCCCATATCTCCTTTGATCAATCCACGTGTGTGCGGGATACTCTGAAGCATCTGTTCTACAACCTCTGGAAACTCGGCTTCTACCAGTACACACCCCCTTAGTTCATCAGGCACCAATATCGCTTTTAATCCATGTTCACTGATAGGTTTCTCTTTTATTGTGCCCTCTATCATTGCCGCTACTGCCTGTTCCTGATTGACCGTTGTTTTTACTGCAATTATTCTGCTCATAGCTATAGCTCACAACATCATAGGTAATACTGTCAGTAAGAGATAGATAGTGAAACCGATGAAACCTACAAGAGCCACTATAGCACCCGCGATCTTAGAAATCGTGAGAAATTCATCTCGGTTTGGTCTTCTAGCCAGCTTCAATATTCTCGTATATTCCTGTAACTTCTTCACCCTTTCTTTGTATTTTAGTTCCATTCTATTGTTTATCCTCAGATGTATTTGTTTAGCTGTTGCATCTTGTATCCTGCATCATGCATCTTCATCGTACACTAACGCACTATCTCAATACCAAATCGCTCCTTCTTTACATCTTTCCTCGCATAAATTTGCTCTGATTTTACTCCGGTCACGATTAGTAAAGTTCTTATCATATTCTTCAGCTCCGGACTCACCTGTACGCCCCATATAATCCGTGCATCAGAATTCATCATCTTGTAAACTTCCTGAAGTGCTCCTTCTGCTTCTTCTACGGTCATATCCTCTCCACCTGTTACGTTTACCAGTGCAGCTTTCGCATTAGAGACTTCGACCTCGAGCAACGGAGAGCTTACTGCCTTTCTTACTGATTCTATTGCTTTATTCTGTCCGTCCGCTTCTCCGAATCCGATCATCGCCATACCGCCATCTTTCATCACCGTCCGCACATCCGCGAAGTCAAGATTTATCAGACCCGGTTTTGTTATCAACTCTGTCAGTCCCTTAACAGCCCGCATCAATACATCATCCGCAACTTTAAAAGCTTCATTTAATGGCAATCGTGGCGCGACGTCCAATAGTTTGTCATTCGGTATCACAATCAACGTGTCGGTATTTTCACGCAGTTTCTCCAGTCCATACTCTGTGTTCTCTATCCTCACTTCACCTTCGGCACTAAACGGTAATGTTACCACACCGATGGTAAGTGCTCCTGCGTCCTGCGCTTCTTGTGCTACCACGGGCGCTGATCCTGTCCCTGTTCCGCCGCCTAACCCACACGTAACGAATACCATGTCTGCATCCTCGACCATCGATCTTATATCTGTCTCGTTCTCTCTTGCTGCTTCCTCGCCGATCCTTGGAATACTTCCTGCTCCAAGCCCCCGCGTTGTCCTCTTTCCTATCAGTAGCTTCCTCTCCACCTTCTTAAACAGTAAATCTTGCGCATCTGTGTTCAATGCGAAGAGTTCCGCACCAAAGATACCCTCTTCTGTCATCCGCTGTATCGTATTGGTCCCGCTCCCCCCGCATCCAATTACCTTTATTATGGTCCGTGCCCGTTCCAGGACTTCTTCCAATTCCTCAGCCTCCATCGTTCTTAGTTCCTCGCTCGCATATACCGTTTCAGCCCCAATTTGCTTCATCTTTTCTCACCTTCCATCCATCTAATATTATTACATAAAACTTTACATAAAACTTTTTCTCTGAAGTTTGATGCGGAGGGAGGGATTTGAACCCACGAACTCCTACGAGACAGCGACCTCAACGCTGCGCCTTTGACCTCTTGGCGACCTCCGCGCATCGTATATACGTTCTATCTCATTGTATATAATCTATATAAGTAACTACTCAGGTTGCCAGGTTCACGGTTCGGGGTTCGGGGTTCAAGGTTGTTCAGTTTGCGTTCTCCATAGTTCTTGAGATATATCTTTGAACCGTTTAATTTTCACCGGTCTAACCGTGAACCGTGAACTGTGAATCCCGGAACTTTGAACCTGAGTAGTTACCTATATAACTCCCTTCAACGATCTTCATGATGTCCTTCAGTGGCATTTTCAGTTCGTGCGCAACTCGCTTCACATCCTCGAATTCCGCGGCTACATTCAGTACATTACCTTTTGCATCCCTACCTATCTTCACGCCAACTTCTTTATCCACACCTCTTATTCTCACCTTTACCGTCTTCTCTTCTCTATCCGCAACGAAACGGTGCTTCACTTGCATGACTCTAACACCCAACGAACCTGTCTCCTCCATTATCCTGTATGCGATCCGGGCAGTATCTTGTTGCGATGTAATCACTTTGATGACGTATCCGGTCCTGCCTTTCTTCATGAGCACGGGTGAAATCGCTACGTCCTTCGCACCCTCTGCCATGAGCACTTCTACAAAGTTGCCCATCATCTCGCCTGTAACATTGTCAACGTTGGTCTCCAGCACTTCAATAGCGTCTATCTCCATTGACAAGTGCAAATTCTCATTCGTAATCTCGCCTAAGCTTACACGTAAGACATTCGGCATTGGTAAGTCTTGTAACCCCGCGCCGTATCCGGTCTCTTCGATACGCATCTGTGGTAAAAAATGCTCCGAGCGGTGAACAAAATGTGCTAATAACGCCGCTCCAGTCGGCGTGAGCAGTTCAGATTCAAACGGACCGCCGTGATAGAGCAAAGAAGTATTTTTCAGTATTTCAACAGTTGCAGGCGCAGGAATAGGCAAAAGCCCGTGCTCTGCCTTCACAGATCCTCCGCCCACCGCGATAGGTGTGCTTATGATTGTCGCCGGCTGAATATCCATAAAGGCAATACTGCACCCTACCAGGTCTCCTATTGTATCCAGGGCGCCGAGTTCGTGAAAGGTCAAGGTCTCTTTCTGGACGCGATGTACACTCGACTCGGCATCTGCTATTCTTTCGAATATACTCAATGAGTTCTGTATTATCTCTTCGCTCAATCCACTGCGCTCAATTGTTCTCACGATATCCGCGTAAGACTGCACAGTCATTGCTCCGTCCGCGGATTTTTTGCTTTTACTATTTTTATTTACGAACGTGACTTTTTTAGCCGCTATTCCACGCTTTTCTACCTCTTTTACTTCCATCTCAAGATTGAAGACCGAGACAGCATCTGCTATCTTCGACTCATCCACATACATCCCCATATCCAGCAGACTGCTAAGAATCATATCGCCGGAAGCACCCGAAAATGGTTCAAAGACCAACGCTTTCATCGTATTTATTAAGGATTAAATAGAAATAAGGTTCAAGATTTAAGGTTCAGGGTTCAGGGTCAGGGTTCAGGGTTCAGGGTTAGACATATAAGAGGCTGTCCAACAATTCAAAATCAAACGGGAAAGAGAGGTGTATAGTGCTCTAAATCACAAAAGAAGGAAAAAATTTGGTTTTAAAACCAATTATGAGACAGCCTCATAAAATTCAAATATCAAAACTTATACTGGACCCATGAACCGTGAACCGTGAACCCTGAACCCCGAACTTTAAGTATACCTTTAACATATATTGAAGTGGTGATGTAAAAATGCCTGGAGAAGACAACGTGATATACATCGGGAATAAGTCAGTAATGAGCTATGTCCTGGCAGTAGTGACGCAGTTTAACAACGGCTTTGATGAGGTAGTAATAAAAGCAAGAGGTAGAGCGATCTCAAGAGCCGTGGATACTGCAGAGGTAGTAAAGAATAAGTTCATGCCAGGGGTGGAAGTGAAGGACATAAAAATAGGAACGGAGCAGATAGTAGGGGAAGGGACAGATAAGGTGAACGTCTCGTCGGTAGAGATATTGATGGTCGCGAAAGAAAAGGCGTAAGTTAAAAGGGACGATATCGATATTATCCAACTATATGTGAGATAACCAATAAGGGAATCTCCTTTTGTTTTCGTCCTCCTTTTTTTATTTTTTTATTTTATTGTTAAATGTGATTGCGATGTTCGCGAGAAGAGACATCCTTTCGATACACGATCTCACGAAAGAAGAGATAGACTATGTATTGAGCCGTGCAGAGGAGTTAGAAGTATACGCACAGGGGGCTGGGTCCGGGTCCAGGGGGAATGGTAGTGGTAGTGATAGTGATTTATTAGGTGGCAAGATACTCGCTAATCTCTTCTATGAGCCCAGCACACGGACACGGTTATCGTTTGAAGTGGCAATGAAGCGGTTAGGAGGAGAGGTTATAAATTTATCATCGCCAGATATGAGTGCAGCAGCTAAAGGTGAAAATTTAGTCGATACCATAAGGGTAGTCTCCAAATATTGCGATATAATAGCGTTACGGCATCCGAAGGAAGGTGCGTCAAGAATGGCTGCTGCTTTCTCTTCTGTCCCGATAATAAACGCAGGCGACGGTGCGGGACAGCACCCTACACAGACATTACTCGATTTATACACAATTAAAAAGGATGGCTTGCTTGACCAGCTCAAAATCGCTTTAATAGGTGATCTGAAATATGGAAGAACGGTTCACTCGCTGGTCTATGCCTTATCGCTGTACGGAGCGAAACTATTTTTCGTCTCTCCTGATGCTTTAAAGATTCCCGCTGATATAAAGGCGGATTTGAAGGAAGCAGGTGCTGATATTTCTGAATATACAGATATAAACGAGGTTATAAAGGAAGTGAACGTCTTATATCTGACGAGAATACAAAAAGAGCGGTTTCCTGACCCTGCAGAGTATAATAAAGTTGCAGATACGTATCGCATAACGATCGACCTGATAAAAGAGAATGAGGGCGTGGTCATTATGCACCCGCTCCCAAAGATTGATGAGATAGATGCAGAAGTAGACCGTACAGAAAATGCGCGTTATTTCACTCAGGCTTTCTACGGTATTCCGGTAAGAATGGCTGTTCTTTATATGTTGTTATCAAAAAGGAAATGAAAGAAGAGAAAGATGAGAACAGCTATGCGTGCAGAGGTCGAAAGTATTGTAGAAGCGGTAAGGAAACATCATGAACTGCATAGAAACGCATTGCCGTTGATAGCAAGTGAGAATATCACAAGTAATACGGTAAGAACGCTTCTTGCTTCTGATTTATCGCACCGGTATGCAGAAGGCGATGTTGGAAGCAGGTTTTACCAGGGCTGCGAATATATAGACAGGATAGAAGCAAAAGCGATAGGGTATGCGAAGGAACTTTTTGATGCTGAGCACGTAAATGTGAAGCCGGTTTCAGGTGTAACTGCGAATATTGCTGCACTCTTTGCACTTACTTCGCCACGGGACAGAATGATGGCACTTACGATACCTGACGGCGGCCATATAAGTCATTCAAAGTATTCCATCCCAGGTATGCGAGATCTATTGCTCGAAACATTCCCGTTTGACATAAAAGAGATGAATATAGATACAGCGAAGATGGTAGATGCGCTGAAGCAAAAAAAACCTTCGCTCATACTCTTCGGCGGCAGTCTTTTCCTTTTTCCACATCCGGTCTCGGAGGCGCGGGAAATAGCGGATGAGATTGGTGCGAAGATAGTATACGATGCTTCACACGTTTTAGGGCTTATAGCTGGCAAGCAATTTCAGGATCCGCTGCGCGAAGGTGCTGACGTTATCGCGGGCAGTACTCATAAAACCTTCCCCGGTCCTCAGGGTGCGATACTAATCTGCAAGGATGAGATAAAGGAGAAGATAGATCAAGCAGTATTCCCGGGAACGGTGAGCAACCATCATTTGCATCACGTTGCAGGGTTAGCAGTAACTTTAGCTGAGATGCTCCAATTTGGTGACGCGTATGCGGTCCAGATGGTAAGAAACGCAAAAATATTAGCAGAATGCTTATATGAGCTGGGGTTTGACGTTTTATGCGAGCATAAAGGGTTTACCGAATCGCATCAAATTGCGGTAAACGTCATCGAGTATGGTGGAGGAGCTGCAGTTGCAGAGAAATTGGAGTGCGCAGGTATTATTCTGAATAAGAACTTACTACCATCTGATAAAGATCCGGCTAACCCAACCGGGATAAGATTGGGTGTGCAGGAGCTTACGAGGATAAGAATGAAAGAATCAGAGATGAAGGAAATAGCATCACTTATAGAGCGTGTTGTAACTGCGGAAGCGGATGCAGACGTAATTAAGGTGAAAGAAGAGGTTCTAGAATTGAGGAAAGGTTTTCAGGATGTAGATTATTGCTTTGATGGGAAGGATGCATACAACTTTCCAGAGCTAAGAATAAGGTAACTACTCAGGTTGCCAGGTTCACGGTTCAAGGTTCAGGGTTCACGGTTCAAGGTTCAAGGTTCAAGGTTCACGGTTCAAGGTTGTTCAGCTTGCGTTCTCTATAGTTCTTGAGATATATCTTTGAACCGTTTAATTTTCACCGGTCTAACCGTGAACCGTGAACCCCGGAACTTTGAACTTGAGTAGTTACAAAATAAGTAAGTAAGTATTAATAAAGGTTGAGGGGATACTATAATTAAGGATAAGGATGCTTGAGGAATTAAAAGAACGGAGAGCAGAAATAATAAAGAGAGCTGAGGAATATAAAATAAGAAGGACTGAGTTAAATTCCGAAGCAAGTAAGTGGTCAGAGTTGCGGGACGAGCTGAATGCTCGGATTAAAGTGGCGACAGAGAAAGCAAAAACGTTTAAACTGCAACGCGAAGAATACGAAGAGCTGATAATGTCTAAGAAGGCGAAGCGGGACGAATTGAATAAGAAAATGTCTTCATGCTACCTGGCGGTGAAAAAGCGGCGGAAAAAGAGTGATATGCAGAGTATACAATCTTTTGAGCGGCTTAAAGATAGAATAGCTGAGTTAGAGCTGAAGCAGCAGGTAGAGGTTATTGGCAGGGCGGAAGAGAGGAAATTGGTTGCGAGGATAACAGAACTGAGGCGGGAATTAGATCGATTAGAGAAGAAATTGTGGAAGGACGTGAAATTGGCAGAATCGATGCGAAATGCAGAGAAATACCGAAAAGAAGCAGATAAATACCATGAAGAGGTGATAAATCTCGTGAAACTCTCGCGTGAATGCCATGATAAGATGGTAGACCACTTTAAAGAAGCGGATAGGATAAGAAAGAAGGCTGACAGTGCACATCTACTTTTCCTTGAAGCACAGAAGGAAGCGGATGAATCGCACAAGCGTTATATCCGTTATATTAGGGACGTGAGGGACTTTGATCGTGTAATAAGCGGGCTGCAGCGAAAGATACGGGACGATTGGGGATTCCGTGAGAGGATAGAAGCAAAGAAGAAGGCTAAGGGTATTTACGAACGGTTTAAAGAGGGAGAGAAGCTAAGCACAGAAGATTTGATGCAGATGCAAAGGTTTGAGCTGGGTTTGAAATGATAGCCACAAAGACCACAGAAGATAAAAAAATGGTTGGGGGTGGTTCAGATTATAGATATACACTCTCATTTGACTTTCAAGGAATATGACGTTGATCGGGAGCAGGTAATCGCGGATGCGAGACAGATATTAAAGCGTATAGTGATAAGCGGAGTGGACCAGGAAGACGCGAGAAAGGTATTAGAGCTTGCAGCAGAGCACAAAAATTTTATCTCTGTCACTCTCGGACTACACCCGGTACACGTAGAAAGGAAGACAGACAAGGAGATAGAGGCTTATGCGGAATTAATAAGTAAGAACCGGCGGAAGATAGTGGGTATCGGGGAGGTTGGGCTGGACCATCACCGTGTAAGAGACCCGTTGAAGTTAAAGAGAACGAGAGAGGTATTTGTGGAATTTCTTGGACTGGCGAAGGAGTTTGATCTGCCGGTTCTGCTTCATTTGCGTGGCTCCGGTAGCGGTAGCGGTAGCGGTGGCAGTGGCAGTAGTAGTACTAGCAGCAATGTGATAGAAGAAGGGTTGAAGATCATACAGGATGAAGACGTAAAGCGAGCTGTCTTTCATTGTTTCACTGGCAAACCTAAGATTGCGGAGATAATAAGCGATGAGGGCTACTATATATCGTTACCGACACTGATATTGAGGAGCAAGAGTATGAAGAATGTGGCGAAGAGAATACCGCTCTCGCGTTTACTCACCGAGACCGATGCTCCATATCTTTCACCGGACGAAGAGGAAGAGAGAAATCTGCCACAGAATGTGAAGATTGTCTATGACGAGATAGCAAGGCAGAAGAGGAGTGACGTAGAGACGGTGGAGGCAGAAATAGAGCGAAATTTTACGCGGCTCTTCGGTGACTGCATAGCTCAGCAAGAAAAAAATAAATTATAGACACAGATTGAGACAGATTAACACTGATTAACACTGATTAACACTGATGATAAGAATCAACAATCTCAAATTCAAATTTACAACAATACTCCTCCGAATACTGCCCCAGCCGGGAATCGAACCCGGATCATAGGCTCCGCAAGCCCATGGGATGTCCATTACCACACTGGGGCTGGAACTCACAAGATTTGTATTTGTTTAGCTGTTCATTAGAATGTTATTAGAATGTTAGAATAGATTAATAGATCTACGGTTTAAGAGGATTATGGGGATGAAAATATAAATGCA
>JACGMN010000041.1 GCA_014061035.1 Candidatus Methanophagales archaeon
AAGGTCTTCAGCAGTGCATCCGGCATCTCTCGGTATGCCCTATCCCTCTCACGCCAGTTCTCGTTGTATCTGTACTTCACCATAAATGATACTTATATCCTCGCTCAATAATAATTCTACACGCTCATGAAACCGAAAAGCTTTTATTATGACAAATTGAGGATACGTTCAAAGAAACCGTTGCCGCTGCCAAAGCGATTGGAATTCTGGGTCTGGGACATATCTCAGCAGATGAAGCTTCAGACAAGAAAATGAAGACCGTGGCGAGGAATATTATCGGACAGCATGCACTTGGCGATGAGAACGATAAGGAGAAGGTAATGGAAAAGCTCGATAAGGCGGAAGAGGAGATAAATAAGAGCGGTCAGAGCGCTATAAGTATAACTGACCCTGAAGCAAGATTTATGATGAACAAGAAGGAACGAATCGAATTGTCATACAACCAGCAAATCACCGTAGACCACGATTCGGGGATAATTCTTGCTAATGACGTTACTCAGGACTGCACTGACTATAACCAGCTGCAGCCACAGATAGTTTCCAGATATTTCCTAAGGGCGGTCGCCAATCTTTTGCTATTCCGGTCATTTTTTATTATAATATCTGTTTTGAGCACATCCAGTTCTATTCCTGTATCTACGTCTATGTGGCATTCGTCAGCCTTATCAATGACCAGCACGTTTAAGAAATCCTTGTAGCACGTATATACGCCATCCGGTGAGACATCAAAGCCTTTAGCTCGCATGATCTTTCCCGCGGGTCCGCTTATAGCCTCAGTTCCAACGATTGGTGAGATCGCCACGACAAACTTCCATTTGAGTAGTTCAGTCAATCCCGGTAGATTGAGAATAGGTCCTATGCTTGTCATCGGATTGCTTGGCCCTATAAGTACTAGAGCATCGGATTCATTCTCCAGCACCTCTATAACCGCCTCTGACGGTTTTGCATCTGTTATTCCTTCAAAACGAAGATCAAGAACATCTGGCTCGCCCTTACGTGTTATCAAGAACTCCTGAAGATGCAGCTCGCCTTCTGGTGTAAGAATCTTCGTCTGTACACCAGCAGGTTCATCGGTCATCGGAAGTATCTTTATCTGGTCTGCTATGCCATACTTCTTTGCAAGCAGAGCGGTTGCCTCAGTCAGACTCTTCCCTGCCCTCAACAGTTCAGACCGTGCAATATGCGTTGCCCTATCTTTATCGCCGATCATCAGGTTCATCAGGTCTTCCGGTGACTGTGATCGCAACCGGTGTAATGCGGCATGCGTATGAAAGGTATCGTCTTTTATGCCCCACCAGGTCTTCTTATCTATTATACCCGCCAAGGTATAGAGTACGGAATCTATATCGGGACATAGCAAGTTGCCGGAAATCTCGATGTCTTCAGCCGTATTCACGATGATATTCAACTCTTCTTCTTTGAATACCGTTCTCAGCCCCGGTAACAGTTTTGGTGTCCCGGTACCACCTGAAAGAATGATCATAATTCACTAAAGGGAGAATTGCGATATAAAACCAGGATCAAATCGAGAGACGATGATCACTGAGTTGAACGAAACAATAGATAAAAAGTTGAAATTTCATTATCTCACATCCCTTTCATCATAATGCACATTGCAGATAGCGTTCCCAGCATATACGACGTTGCGACGGTAGGGAGCAATGTCCCGAAGGGCGAGGGCGTTAGCCCGAAGCGTATATGTTGTGTTAGGCGACGTGAACTATTATGTTGGTGCATGTTCTGAACGCGGATCCTTGTAGCCAACTACAAGAAATCCTTCGACCATTCGGGTAATTATAGGCTGCACCAGTGGCTTGAGTCTCTCCAAATAGTCAAACGGCGGTTTGCGACCAGCCAGTCGAAGTTCAATGTAAGATGACGGAACAATAAGCGCTCCAAATCGCCACTTTTTAGGAGACTGATGGCATGCACTTGCGATCTTGATAATCTCCAACTCTAATCTGGGATAGTTTCCCTTCTCAATCTCGATGAGTAGTTTCTTATCAACGACAGCCAGATCAACTTCAAAACGGTTGTCTTGGAACGGACAATAATTTCTCTCAGGGGTCCCCCATTTTGCAATATTACGGGCAATCTCGTTGTCAAGTTGAGATACTTCTCTCTTGAGAGGTCTATCTTTCTCAAAGAATACGGTTTGATGGACTGACTCCACCGCCTTAACTATGTTCTCCTTAAGCTCATTGGGTACTGAACCCGCAAGTTCGAACGTTCCGCTTACTCTTACGTACTCCATAGAAATTCCTTATTCATGTCACCTAACGTTTTGCGGGTATGCGAAGCCTGCCAGGGTTTGGGTAAGCGCAGCGAACCGCATACCTGCTGTTAGATGAAGTTGTGGCCATGCTTATCATTAACCTGCTCTTACGAAAAGTTGAATGGTCCGAAGGGTATCATCTGTGAAATAAGTCTTCTTACCATGACAGCTTTCAGCGATCTTCTTTAAGATATCACGAAAATCCCAAAGGATGATATCTTCACGGTCTGCCTCTTCCTTCGCTTCTGCTGTCCAACCCCAAGTCACGATCACTTTTGTATAATTACCCCTCTTGAAACCATATTTTTCTAATTCGGAAAGCACCTCCTTTGGACCGAATTTTCGCTGAATAAAATATCCTATGGTTCTCCGCTGACCAGCCCGTTCAACACGTTTCTTGAGCCTCTCTTGTGAAAACTCTTTTCCTGTTAGTTTTGAATATGCACCAGAGATAGAAACACCGCACTCAACATGATAACGTTTAATGCTGGTGTTAGATGATGAGTCAAGAGCGAGAAGGTCAATTTCATACTGTCCCGAACATTTAATATTTGGGATAGTAAACCAACCTTTAACATAGCGACAGTATGACTCTACGATTTTCTCTGTAGTCTCCATCTTATTGTCCTCCATTCAGCCACAATTTCATATAACGGTTCTGGTATATCTGAAGTTTGCCATAGGCGGATTTGGGCGAAGCGAAGCGGAGCCAGATATACCATGTTATGTGATGTAAACCGAACGTTCTTATTCGGCGGCTACACAAATTATTTTTTAAATAGAGTATTGATTCGTGAGAATGCTTCTTCAAATCGATCTAAAGTTTTTCCAGATATTGAATTACTTAATTCATCAACATTCTCTGTAAAATATCGGGCAATGCGATAATGCGAATATTTTATAGATTCCTTCATAGGATTTTTGGCGAAATATTTTTCTAAACAAATATTAATTCGAGGAACACCTGGTTCAAGTTCAGCTTCCTCAATGTCTTTATCTAGCACACTCTTGTATTCTAGATTTATTATTTTCAATAAAAATGATCGTTCAAACATATCTTCTATGTCGGCTTCATCAGTATTAGTAAAATCGACAAATGTTATAACATGGTTCTTCTTCAATAGTTTTTTCTTGTAAAGATTTTCAATGGATTGTTTATCTTTTTTCTGGATGTCGATGAGTGTCACCAAATTCATATTCTTTTGCGCCCCTATTAATGCAACGAAAGTAGGTACTTTACTCGCTCCACCCACAGGAGTAATCACCCACTTAGGATTCAAACATGTTCTACCTTTCCTCTCCAATATTAATGAAACTCTTTGTAAGAATAGAAGGTCAGAAGCACCTTCAACAATTAGGCTATTTGGTCCAATGAACACAATGTTTGATATATTTCATAACCTATCGCCCCTTGCAGTGGAAAAAGACTCTCGCTTGAGGCTTCGAGAACCTCCGTTAGAACCTTAGTCCCTTCTTCTTCAGGGGGTAGGGTATCTAAAGTCTCAATACCCTTATCTTGTACTATCCTAACTCTTTCGAAATGAGTGGAGTCTACCATAAACGGTGAATGGGTAGTATATTAGTATATATTAATTGATGTACACTTTTTACCTCTTTTTCAAAATAGCGAAGAAGGTCTTCTTGCGCTTTTGCATGAAGCGATAAACCAGGTTCATCAAGAAGCAATATCAAAGAGTTTGCATCTTTCTTAAGCTTTGAATACCATGCTAAGAAAGAAAAAAAAACCAAACAAATCCACGTGAGCGCGTCCCTATTGATCTGGTAACCCTGTGACGTGAATCGTATGTCTTGTGTTCTTTTAATCTAGTTAAGCTCATCTAGGTCTAATCTGGCAAGTTCAATCAATCCAAGCATTGGATGGTCAGATGGTTTTGGCGTGTTCGCGGCAACTCTTTGTTGCATTGCAGGAATATTTTCTACACCATTCATCTGATTCATCTGATAATACTCATTGAAATAAACAAATTTAGGAACTGATTGCTCAATATACCTTGTATATATGTAATGTTCCAATCCCATATTAACGATTTCCTGAAAAGTTGTCGGTAGTTCTTTAACCCTCGTAAGGGCTTGCGACAGCGTATCTGCACTTTCCCAAGAATCCTCTTTGCCCGGATACTCTTTTAACTTACACTGGAGTGCCGATAATAATATGCCATTACCAGATGCTCAAGCCGATGACGCACTGGCTCAACCTCTTCCTGCGTCTTCAAGACACGAAATATCTTCTCAATAAAAAGACACGAAATACCTTCTCAATAAAATCTTTCATAAAGAGCACACGCCGAACAACCCTGCACCCCGAACCCCGAACCGTCACGTTTTAAGGAATACGCATGAATTTATGCACTTGCGGAAGTACCA
>JACGMN010000076.1 GCA_014061035.1 Candidatus Methanophagales archaeon
CTTTTTATTTGTATGTTCCCTACATGACTTTAAGGGGAACATAGACAAGTGGGCGAAAAAGTGGTTGGAAGATCAGCGACACGAGGGTAAAACGTGTCTCGAAATCAAGATGCGTGGGTCAAAGTACTATGTCTATCATTCAACTAATCGTTACAACAAAGAGATAAAAAAGGGACGGAAAGTATCGAAATACCTCGGAAAACTCGACAAAGAAAAGGGATTTATTCCGAAGGGACAAAATAAACGGGCTGTTGCCAGTCCGCGGAATATCACCGAATATGGCAATGCGGACAAGCTCTACCTGCAGGACAATGAGAGTGTCTTCGGACACGTATTCATCGCGTTTCTTTCACTCTATATCCACTGTAAGCTGGAGCAGCTCTTGAAGAAGGCGGAACTCAATCATAAGTTCAATAAGTTCACGCCGATTGATCTGTTACTGCAAAGCGTTTTTTGATAAATCTTTTTTAAAAAAGATTTACAGCAAGGTCTACCATCTTGAGATGCGTGGGCGTCGCATAATCACTGAGGTTCCAAAGAAGGTGAGGGATCTGGATGAGGCACTCGGATTGAATATGTTCCCTAAAAATGATTCGTAGTTAAGGTTCTAAATATTAAACAATTTCAAAATCCGAAATCCAAATACCAAAGCTTATACTGGACCATGATCTGTGAACCGTGAATCGTGAACCCTGAACCCCGACCCGTGAACCTGGCTGAGTAGTTACTGTTTAAGTAACTACATTACATATTCTATACAGCGTAACGAGCAGATGAGACTTGGCATACTGGGACCTGAGGGTACGTTTACAGAGATTGCTGCACTGCGGTGGTTAAAAAGCAGGAGAGAGCGGAATACCAATGCCGTGAGCGAGAATGCCGTGATAAAATATTATGAGACGATATTTGACGTATCAGAGGGCATAGTGAGAAAAGAAGTGGATTATGGGATTATACCTATAGAGAATTCCTTAGAGGGGTCGGTCGGTGAGACGTTGGACGTGCTATCGGGCGGTAATGGTGAAGGGGCGATACAAATAGTAGGAGAGATATTGGTCCAGATTAGAATTTGCTTACTATCTAAACAAAAGTCAAAAAAGTCCGATTTTACGAAAATACAGACGTTGGTATCGCATCCTCAGGCATTAGCACAATGTAAACGGTTTATACGGGAGCGATTGAGAATAGCCGGGGTGAAGGTCAAATCAGTGGATAGCACAGCAATTGCTGCGCGATGTGCAGAAGAAAATGATACGATAGCTGCTTTAGCGTCTAAAGAAGCTGCGAAGAAATATAACCTTACCATCTTAGCAGAAGACTTGCAGGACCAGGATAGCGTTACACGATTTATTGTGCTTTCTACCTTCGATAATGATAATAAGACCATGACCGGGACTAAGACTAATAAGATCAGACCGGAACCGAGCGGGAAAGACAAGACATCGGTATTGATGTATTTAAAGGACTATCCAGGCGCGTTATACGATGCCCTGGGCGAATTTGCACGGCGTGGAGTGAACCTCACGAAGATAGAGTCCCGGCCTTCCAGGCGTGCGTTAGGAGATTATATGTTCCATATAGATTGTGAAGGGCATATAGAGGATGAAAAGGTGAAAGAGGCATTAAAATCGGTTGAACGGCAAATAGAGATGTTAAAGATCTTAGGATCGTATCCGGTTGGTTTAAAATACGAAGAATGAAGATCGTAGTAACTGGTGGAGCGGGATTCATAGGTTCGCATGTAGTTGATCGCCTGATAGAGGAGAAGCACGAGATAGTAGTTCTGGACAACTTAAGCTCGGGTGATGAGCGATTCATAGCTCCGCATCTCGATAGAGAAGATTTCCAGTTTCATAAAGTGGATATACTGCACGACGATATAACAGATTTTTTTGATTGCGTAGATGTGGTTTGGAATCTGGCTGCGAATCCGGAGGTGAGAATAGGTGCGGAGAATACACGAATTCATTTAGAGCAGAATTTTATCACGACTTATAATGTCCTGGAAGCAATGAGGCAGAAAGAAGTACGCCAGATAATATTTACATCGACATCCACGGTCTACGGCGAGGCGGATCAACTGCCTACGCCTGAAGATTACCCTACTATACCTATCTCGCTATACGGTGCCTCGAAACTTGCCAGTGAAGCGCTGATCGCTTCGTATTGCCATACTTTCGATATGCACGCGTGGATATACCGGTTCGCGAATGTTATAGGTAAGAGGTCGTCGCATGGCGTAATTTACGACTTCATAAATAAGATAAGACGCAATCCTGATGAGCTGGAGATCCTGGGTGATGGCATGCAGACGAAATCGTATATCTACGTGAGTGATTGCATAGATGCAATGTTCGCAGGTCTACAAGTAACTGAAACTAGAGCCGTGGAGAAGGGAGTGCATATCTTCAATATCGGCACAAGCGAGATGACAAGTGTGAAACAGATTGCAGAACTCGTATGTGGAGCAATGGACGTATCACCAGCATTCCGGTTCACGTCTGCGAGTGACGGTAGTAAAGGCGGATGGATCGGTGACGTACCAGTTATGCTGTTAGATACGTCGAGATTGAATAATTTGGGCTGGAAACAGAGATACACATCAGAAGAGGCGGTGAATAAGGCGATACAGGATTTGTTATTTGTATAGGTGTGAGGTTTGAGGTTTGAGGTTTGAGGTTTACGGGATACTCACACCTCACACCTCACACCTCATACCTCATATCTTCGTCGTAAGTAAACAATTACTTCCATCCCATTGCTTTCAGCCCATTCTTTGCCGCCGCTCTTTCTACTTCCTGCTTAGATCTGCCCTCGCCTTCGGCTATCAGCTTGTCTCCTAAAAATACTCCGGAAATAAATTGTTTCGCGTGGTCAGGTCCCCAGTGTTTTAGAACCTTGTAGTGGGGAGTACTCTTCTCTTTTTTCAGAGCGAATTCCTGAAATCTGCTTTTGGCATCAATGAAATCATGATTATCTAAAATGTCCGGCAGTTTGGGCACTAAATACTTCTTCAGAAAATCCTGACAGACTTTATAGCCCTGGCCCTGGTCAAGATACAAAGCGCCGATAAATGCCTCAAAAGTCGTGGCTAAAATTCCTTGACGCGCCTTCTCTGTTTCTTTTTGCATTCCTTGTGACAATAAAAGAAAGCTGCCAAAATCAAGCTCCCGGGCAATGCTAAACAACATCTTATTGTCGACCAAAGCCGCGCGCTTGCGTGTAAGCAGACCTTTGTCTTCTTCAGGATACACGTCAAAAAGATATTGGCTGATTACCAGCTCCAGGACCGCGTCTCCCAGAAACGCTAATCGTTCGTTGTCGCACTGGCTGAATCCCTGACGCTCGTTCAAATAGGAGCGATGACAAAAGGCCTGGGTCAAAAGGTCTTTGTTCTGAAAATTAATATTTAGTTCTTTTTCCAGTTTTAAAAAATCCGGCATTAATATTTAATAGCTAATAACCCTTTAAAAAGGTTTTCGGGTTTTGTCTTAGTATATAACGTATAACTTCCTTCTATTTAAGACACAGATTTACGCGGACTTTCTAAATTTAAGTTTGACATTGTTGATTTTTATCATCTGTGTTAATCAGTGTTAATCTGTGTCTATAATTTATTTTCTTGTTTCGAAAAGTTTATCCCACATTCCTATTCCCAGCGAAATGTTTTAGCCGCTACTATCGCCCCAAAAATCAAGAAGCCTGACAAGACTGTTATCTCTTTTGAAAGATTAAATAAGGGTTCTCCTAACCAGAGTCCTTGTAACAACTCTACACCGTGGGTTACCGGTATAAAG
>JACGMN010000094.1 GCA_014061035.1 Candidatus Methanophagales archaeon
TGGAGAACTGGAAATGTCAAGGATCGTTGAGCAGATAACACCACTATTGATAAAATTAAATATAAAACATAAAATAAAATTGGGTGCCGGGATAAGAATTACAGGGATATGATATGAATAATGGTATGGATAGATAACATAGGGAAGATAGCAATTATTTTCTCTTTTATCGGTATTTCCGTACTATACGTACGGTATCTTATTGTTTGTAGAGCCTCCGTTAGTCTCTCTGGATGAAATTGCACGCTTCGAAGGTACGGAATTACGAATAACAGGAGTCATCACAGAATTCCGGATTACAGAGGCTGGTAATGTAGTAATGGAAATTATAAATTATAGATGCCCAAACCCAGACTGAGCTCTCCTTATTCGTAAGATCAGGATCTGAACAAGGATCAAGACATTTATTAAATTTGAGCTTCGGCGACGAGATAGAGGTGAGAGGCAGAGTGAGGACATTCCGTGGCGATACCCAGCTCGTCACCTCTGCAGATGCAATAAGAAGACTATCGCCTCAGCCGGAAAGTAATATCACTTTTCTATCGCGGATAGCAGTAGATCCGGGCAGGTATGAAGGCAGAAAGATACGTGTCGTGGCTTATATCGATGATCTCTTCACGCGGATTTTTTATCTCCGTAGCAGTGAGACCGGGACCGGCGGCCATCGAATGAAAGTGAAGCTTATGGATAAGGAGACGAGTATCGCGATCTCAGAATTGCAAGAAGGAGATAAGATAATCGCCGCGGGCGTCCTCTCTTACGATCCTGAGAACCTGCGATATGAGTTGAATCTGATTAGCTTCGAGGCACTGTAGTGTAGTTTCGTATTTATTCTACTCTACCATCACCCACTTCTCTCTCCCTTCCCATATTCTTACCGACCGCAGCGTTACGCCCAAATTTGTGCGGTTCAGCCGCTTCTCTATCTCTGCTTTAATAAACAACGCTATATTCTCGGTCGTTGGATAGTGGATTACCTCATTCAGATACTTATGATCTACAAACGTAACTACGTCCTCTATCACTGCTTTTATATCTGCAAAATCAGCTACACACCCGGTATCTTCCCTCTTCTCGCCTTCTACTACGACATCTACCTTATACGTATGCCCGTGCAAGTTTTTGCATTTGCCGGGATGTCGTGATAGCGAATGCGCTGCGCTGAAATCTGCTGAGACTCCCAATTTCATTATTGTGTATATAGTTCCTAGTTCCCAAACACGATGTTCTTTTTTGTTTGATTAAATACTTATAATATATAATACGATACGATACAATACAATACAATACAATACAATACAGTACAATGGCAAGAGGAAAGAATACAAAAGGCAGGAAGATCCGGCTTACTAAAGCTAATAAACAGAATAGGCGAATTCCTGCATGGGTAATGGCAAAGACGAACCGCAACGTGAGAACGCATCCGAAACGAAGACACTGGCGGAGGACAAAGCTAAAGGTATAATTAATTGTAATTGTAAAGAAGTATCTATCCGGGATGAGAGAAGAAAGAAGCGGTGGAATGGGGATAAGCGAACGTATATATACAATATATACAATACCGTTGAGAGCGGTGAAGAAAGCACCGCGGTGGAAGCGGAGCAACCGAGCAATAAGGCTGATACGAGAGTATTTAGAGCGGCATACAAAATCTGATCATATTGTGTTAGATAGCGGAATAAACGAGAAGGTCTGGGAACGTGGCGCGAAGAAGCCTCCTTCTAAGATACGCGTGCGGGTGACTGAAGAAAAAGACGCAATTAAGGCTGAGCTTCTTGAATAAAATAAAAATAAAATAGAATAGAATATGTCAAAGTTAAGGAGGTTATTTAGCCTCGATGGAAGCTCGTATATAGGTATTTTTCTGACGTGCACTGAAGACGTGGTTATTTTACCTCCGCATGCGTCTAATAGATTAGTAGTGGACGTGGAACGAGCGTTGGGGGTGAAGGCAGTGAAGACGTCAATCGCAGAGACCTCTTTAGCTGGTTGTTTAACAGTTGGGAACTCGAATGGCTTTATCTTTTCCCCGTACACGCTAGATAGCGAGATTCAAGCGATAGCAGATTTTACAAAAGCGTTAGGACTAAAGTTAAGACTCAACAGATTGCCGTCCGGAGACCCGCTGAACGCTGCTGGAAATATCATACTTGCAAACGATACGGTTGCCTTAGTTCATCCGCAGTCAACGGAGAAGACGGTGGATATTGTGAAGGGGACACTGGAAGTGGAGGTCTACAAAGGCAAAATTGGTGGCTTAAAAACCGTTGGAATGGCGGCGGTAGCGACAAACAAAGGCGTTTTAGTACATAAAAATGCCCCGTATGCAGAATTAGAATTTTTAGAAGAGATATTCGAGTTACCTGTGGGAATAGGAAGTGTTAATTGCGGCATGCCAGTAATAGGCGCTGCGTTACTCGCGAATACAAAAGGCTATGCTGCCGGAGATGAGACCAC